>NZ_BJCE01000244.1:0-8033 GCF_005402885.1 Sphaerospermopsis reniformis | reverse complement strand
TTCAGAAACTTAATTGGAACACAATCGCGTCTGGCTAAGGCGTGAAAGTCTACTGAGGGATAACTGCTCCCATGCTCCCGTTGAAGTAGAAAGTAAAGTCTAGTTTTGTCTAGGTTTTATATAGCAGCAAACCATAGTTAAAATACTACCCACCAAAAACCTGTGTCCATGTAGTCCAAATAAAAACTACCACCGCACTCACAGCAAGAACACCCTGAAGTAAATTCCCTACTACTGTTCCTACAGTGATTCCTATACCTGCTTTCACTGCTTTACCCAAATCTTTTTGATACAGCAACTCACCAATAATTGCCCCTAAAAGTGGACCAATTAACATTCCCAACAATGGTCCACCGAAGGGTAAAGCTGGCAATAATCCGAAAAATCCCAGAAGTAAACCAACAAACGCCCCTATTTGTCCCCATTTACCTGCACCGGCTTGTTTTGCGCCTATGTAACCTGCTAAAAAATCAACAGCCATACTTAGAAGTAGAACAATACCTGTAACAATCAGGGGTATTTTAATAACTGCTACAGAACCATTAACAATTCCCCAGATGATGATAGCGGCTAATATTAAACTACTACCAGGAATTGCAGGAACTACAGAACCAATCACACCCACAAGCATTAAAGCTATTAATAAACAGTAAATAATTTGCATAGTTTTTTAAGGAGTCAGGAGTCAGGAGTCAGGAGTCAGGAGTCAGGAGTCAGGAGTCAGGAGTCAGGAGTCAGGAGTCAGGAGTCAGGAGTCAGGAGGTAAAGATTTCCCCCCAGTCACCAATCACCAATCACCAATCACCCATTACCAATCACCAATAATCACCCATTACTAAGATTAACAGCTAATTTATCAGCTATTCCCGCAATCCAATTTTCATCTTGTTTTGTATAACTGCGGGGAGCATTTGCTCCTAAAATTAACACACCTTCTTTACCAATAGGTTGACAAATTACACCTTGGGTATTTTCGGGTAAATAATCAAATTCAATTTTGCCAGGATAGACTTTTAAAGCTACTAAATAAACCGGTTTTTGGGTTTCTAATACTCTTTTCAATATTGCACCAGGGGTAACTTCTGATTTAGCACCCAGAATACCGCGACGTAACAGAACTTTACCTTGGTAATAAACTACAAGCGATCGCGTAACTGTATTAGTTAACAATAACCTTGATGCCCAAGCTAATTCTGTTTTCACGGTTTCTGGTAAATCAGGATCTAACACAAAACCCTCTTCTCCGATCAGTTCTACTGTATCAGGGGTTTTAGGTTGTACTTGTTGCCAAATTAAACCTGTTAAAATTAACACTGCACTCAAAATCACTCCCAGCACATCCCCCCGTGCTTGAGAGTCTGTCAGTTCCGGTGTTAACAACCGATTTACAAACAAAAGCACAGCACCTAAACCCCCAACTACCAAGGGTAAACGCCGTAAAACTCGATTAGGATCAGATTTGGTCATTGGTAATGGGTAATGGGTAATGGGTAATTGGTAATTGGTAATTGGTAATTGGTAATTGGTAATTGGTGATTGGTAATTGGTAAGAATAAACTTTTGCCTCTTGCCTCTTGCCTTTTGCCTTCTTACTGTCACCTGTCACCTGTCACCTAATTACTCTTCCCCTGCTTCCAGGATGCGTTGAAATAGATAACCAGTACCTCTAGCAGTAAGTATAAGTTCTGGGTTGCTGGGGTCATCTTCTAATTTTGCCCGTAACCGGGAAATATGTACATCTACTACGCGAGTATCTACATGGCGTTCTGGTGTGTAACCCCAAACTTCTTGTAAAATTTCAGAACGAGAAAAAGCCTCTCCAGAACGACTAACTAATAGTTCTAATAAGCTAAATTCCATGCCGGTTAAGCGGATGCGTTCATCCCCTTTGTAAACTTGGCGTTTATTGGTATCTATCCTGATGTTTCCAACATGAATCACTCCAGAACTGGGAATACCACTAGCACCAGTTTTATCTACTCTGCGTAAAACTGAGCGAATACGCGCTTCTAGTTCTTTGGGAGAAAATGGCTTAACTACGTAGTCATCAGCGCCTAATTCTAGTCCGGTGATCCGATCAGCTACATCACCCAAGGCTGTTAACATGATGATGGGAACATCGGATTCTTTGCGTAGTTCTTGACAAACACCGTAACCATCTAGCTTTGGCATCATCACATCCAAAACTACCAGGTCTGGTTCGGATTTGTGAAAAGTTTCTAAGGCTTCTTCTCCATCACCTGCTGTCACTACATCATAGCCAATCATGGAAAGGCGTGTTTCCAAAATCCGCCTAATGCTTGCTTCGTCGTCTACTACCAGGATTTTTTCTTTATGACTTTCCAAGTTTCTTCACGCTCCCTAACTAAATTTTTAACATTATGAATTTTATTACCATAATATTAAGATATCATTGCATCAGTTAATCTGAAAAAGCTGTAACTACTACTATTATTTAACTTGAGTTTTTTCTAAAACTTAAACAAAAATTAAGATTCTTAAATAAAAATTACCCATGGCAAAGCCCAAAACTATTTTTATATGTAGCAAATGCGGAGCCGAGTTCTCCCAGTGGTTCGGCAAGTGTGCAAATTGTGACACTTATGATTCTTTAGTGGAAGAGAATGCTACACCTTTTGGAGTAGATATACCCAGTCGGGGGGGAGTAGGTAACTGGCACGCTGCACCAGGGGGAATTAAACCCAGCAGCAGTAAACCCGCTAAACCAAGGGCTTCTCTGACTTTCGATCAAATTAGCGATCGCCAAATTGCTCGGTGGGAATCCGGTTATGGCGAGTTAGATCGGGTACTTGGTGGCGGTGTTGTCCCTGGTTCGATGGTTCTCATCGGTGGTGATCCCGGTATTGGTAAATCTACTCTCTTACTGCAAGTTTCTAACGAATTATCCCAAAGATACCGTATTCTCTACGTTACTGGTGAGGAATCAGGACAACAGGTAAAATTACGCGCTTCTCGTTTGGGAATGTCTAAACCGATCAATGTTGTCACTGAAGAAAATTCGGAGAACGAAGAAGAAGGTAAAGATACTGATAAAGTATGTAAAAATTCGGAAGACATCATAGAACATCATACTATTGGTTCTGATTTATATGTCTTACCAGAAACGGATTTAGAGGAAATTTTGCGGGAAATTGATTCTCTCAAACCTAATCTGGCGGTGATTGATAGTATACAAACTGTGTTCTTCCCAGCTTTGACATCTGCACCCGGTTCAGTAGCGCAGGTGCGGGAATGTACCGCCGCTTTAATGAAGGTGGCAAAACATGAAGATATTACAATGTTAATTGTTGGTCACGTTACTAAAGAAGGAACTATCGCAGGACCGAGGGTTTTAGAACATTTAGTAGATACGGTTTTGTATTTTGAAGGCGATCGCTTTGCTTCCCACAGATTATTAAGAACTGTTAAAAATCGTTTCGGAGCTACCCATGAAATTGGTATATTTGAAATGGTATCTAATGGATTAAGGGAAGTACCCAATCCTTCAGAACTGTTTCTGGGAAACCGCGACGACCCCGCACCCGGTACAGCTATTGTAGTGGCTTGTGAAGGAACAAGACCGATAGTTGTAGAATTGCAAGCTTTAGTTAGTCCTACCAGCTACCCTTCACCCCGACGCGCTGGCACGGGGATAGATTATAACCGCTTAGTGCAAATTTTAGCAGTATTAGAAAAGCGGGTGGGGATACCCATGTCAAAATTAGATTCCTACGTTGCATCTGCGGGGGGTTTGAATGTAGAAGAACCTGCGGTAGACTTAGGGATTGCGATCGCCATTGTTGCCAGTTTTCGAGATAGAATAGTTGATCCCGAAACAGTATTAATAGGGGAAGTAGGTTTAGGGGGACAAGTGCGATCGGTTTCCCAAATGGAACTGAGGTTAAAAGAAGCAGCAAAACTGGGATTTAAACGAGCGATAATACCCAAAGGTCAAAAGTTTCCTGATTTAAACATAGAAATTTTACAAGTTTCTAAAGTCATAGATGCCATAATTGCTGCTATTCCTCATCAATCTTTGGAAGATATTGATTTAGAAACAGATGAAAAAGATGAGGATGAATAACAAATATCCGCGTTCATCTGCGTTTGATGTTTATTCAACGAACCACTCCAGACACAGAGTTTTGATCCCCGCTAAAAATTTTAATTTTTTCCTGTTTTAAGGGAGATCAGATTTTTTAACTATCAATAACTAATTTTAAAACTTGATCCCATTCTGGCATTTTTAACCCAAAAGTATCAGAAAATTTTTGATTATCTAACAAAGAAAAAGCTGGTCTAGATGCAGGTGTAGGATATTCTGGAGTAGTAATAGGAATTAACCGTTTTAATTTACGTTCATTATTAGGAAAATCATCATTAAAAATCGCCTTCGCAAAACCATACCAGCTAGTTTTTCCACTAGGAGATAAATTATATATTCCTCCTTTATTAGCCAAAAAATCAGTTAGGTTATTTTGACCTTGAGTAATAACTTGTGCTGTGATTTCTGCAATTATTCTACTCCAAGTCGGTGCGCCAATTTGATCATCAACTACTTTAATTTCTTCTCTTTCTTTTGCTAATCTTTGCATCGTTAATAAGAAGTTTTTACCACGCAAACCATAAACCCAGCTAGTACGGAAAATAATATGATTAACACCGACAGATGTAATTGCTTCCTCACCAGCTAACTTAGTTTTACCATAGACATTTTGGGGATTTTTGAGTTCATCTTCTTGATAAGGAAGACTGTTATTACCATCAAAAACATAATCAGTAGAATAGTGAATTATAGCTGATCCCAAACGTTTAGCTTCTTCAGCTATAATACCAGGTGCAACACCATTAATTGACATTGCTAAATCGGGTTCTGATTCTGCTTTATCCACCGCAGTATAAGCAGCAGGATTGACAATTAAATCTGGTTTTATATCCCTAATTGTAGCACTAATTGTATCTGGTTGTGCTAAATCTAATTGATTTCTTCCCACAGAAATAACATCACCCATAGTCATTAAAGTACGTTGTAATTCCCAACCCACCTGGCCAGAAACACCAGTTAATAGAATTTTCATTGATAAACCTCCGCTTCTGAAAATAACTTACCTACTTTATCCTTAGTAGAAATAATTGGTTCATCTTCAATCGGCCAAGCAATAGCTAAATCAGGATCATTCCATAAAATAGTGCGGTCATATTCTGGTGCATAATAATCAGTGGTTTTATACAAAAATTCCGCATATTCAGAAAGCACCAAAAAACCATGAGCAAAACCCGGTGGTATCCACAATTGATGTTTATTTTCTGCTGATAAATGCACACCTACCCATTGACTAAAAGTAGGAGAACTTTTTCGCAAATCAACAGCAACATCAAAAACTTCACCAACTACAACTCTGACTAATTTTCCTTGTGGTTGTTGAATTTGATAATGCAACCCGCGTAACACATTTTTCACTGAACGAGAATGATTATCTTGAACAAAATGAGGTAATATTCCGGTTTTGTCTAAAAAAACTCTTTCATTAAAACTTTCATAAAAAAACCCCCTTTCATCTCCAAAAACTTTAGGTTCAATTAATAGCACATCAGGAATTTCTATATTTATAATCTTCATCAAATTCTCCTTTGCTCTAGGTTTAATTATAGATCACCGACTTCTTTTATTGATTGTGTACAAAAATTATAAATTAATCTTAGAAGTCGAGGACATAATTTTTTTATATCATTTCTCAATTAAAAGTAATTTCATCTTCTAAAATTCGTCTTAAATAAAGACCATAACTACTTTTACCCATAGACTCAACCAAATAACTAAGTTGTTGAGTATCAATATATCCTTGATAATAGGCAATTTCTTCAATACAAGCTATTTTCAATCCCTGTCTTTGTTCTAAAGTTTGGATAAAATTACTAGCTTGATGTAAAGATTCATGTGTACCCGTATCTAACCAAGCATATCCTCTTCCTAAAATTTCTACCTTTAATTGATCTTGCTTTAAATAAGCTAAATTCACATCAGTAATTTCTAGCTCACCCCGTGCAGAAGGTTTCAAACTAGCAGCTATTTCTGTAACTTGGGAATCATAAAAATAAATTCCCGGTACTGCATATTTTGATTTAGGACTTTTTGGTTTTTCTTCAATACTAATTGCTTTACCTGTACTATCAAATTCAATCACACCATAACTTTCCGGGTGAGTGACTTTATAACCAAAAACTAAACCTCCATTTTGCAATTGAGCAGCACGGGTTAAAACTTCTGTGAAACCATGACCATAAAAAATATTATCTCCTAAAATTAAACATACTGAATCATTTTTGATAAAATCTTTTCCCAAAATAAAAGCTTGTGCTAAACCTTCTGGTTTTGGTTGTTCTACATAACTAAACTTTAAACCCCATTGACTACCATCTTTTAGCAATCTTTGAAAAAGAGGTAAATCTGTGGGTGTGGAAATAATCAAAATTTCTCTAATTCCCGCTAACATCAACACTGATAAAGGATAGTAAATCATCGGTTTGTCATAAACAGACATTAATTGTTTACTCACAACTTGTGTTAATGGATAAAGTCTTGTACCCGAACCACCTGCGAGAATAATACCCTTCATTTTACCATCCTTATACAGCGAATTAATTATTACTAAATAAATCCTAAATAAATCCAGGACTTACGCAAAATAAAACGGAAGTAGGGGTAATTCATGAATTCCCCCTACTCCTTTAACGACTTTCGTAATTTTTCTGAATCCAGTTTTTATATTCTCCTGTAAAAATAGATTCTACCCAAGCAGAATTATCAAGATACCATTGCACAGTTTTTAACAAACCACTATCAAAATTTTCCTTGGGTTGCCATCCTAATTCTTTGGTGATTTTACTACAATCAATAGCATAGCGGCGATCATGTCCAGGACGATCTTTAATAAAGGTAATTAAAGATGAATATTGAAAATTCTCTTTGGGTGCTAACGTATCCAAAAATTCACAAATTTTATTCACAACTACTAAGTTAGTTTGTTCATTCAATCCCCCAACATTATAACTTTCGCCAATTTTACCTTCCTTTACAACCAGATAAATAGCATCACAATGATCACTTACATATAACCAATCTCTAATATTTTTACCGTCACCATAGATAGGTAATGGTTTACCATTTACAGCATTGAGAATCATTAAAGGAATCAGTTTTTCAGGAAACTGTAACGGTCCATAATTATTAGAACAATTAGTAGTTAAAGTAGGTAAATTATAGGTGTGATAGTAGGATCTAACTAAATGATCTGCACTAGCTTTAGAAGCTGCATAAGGGCTATTTGGTGCATAAGGTGTATCTTCTCTAAAAGCTGGATCTTCTGGATTTAAAGAACCATAAACTTCATCGGTAGATATATGCAAAAATCGGAATTTTTCTTGTTTTTCTGATTTAAGTTTTTGCCAATAAACTTTACTTGCTTCTAATAAATGGAATGTTCCCATCACGTTAGTTTGGATAAAATTAATGGGAGTGAGAATTGAACGATCTACATGAGTTTCTGCCGCAAAGTTAATTACTGCATCTGGTTGATATTTTTCTAACAAATAACTGACTAATTCAAAGTTACCAATATCTCCTTGAATAAAAGCATAATTGGGATCATCTTGTAATTCAGCTAAATTTTGTAGATTACTAGCATAAGTAAGTTTATCTAAATTAATGATATTAGCCCAATGATTTTTTCTAGCTTGGAGAACAAAGTTAGCCCCTATAAATCCTGCACCACCTGTAACTAATAAAGTTGGCAGATCATTTTTCGGTACTTTTGACATATAAACAGATTTTTCCTATGTGTTATTGTTTTATTTTTAGTGGAAATGTGGTAATTTCAATTGTTGGAATGTCACGGCTAATCATCGGATTACAGCTATTTTCAGGTAAATAAACCACATTTTGATTTAGGTTTCGCGTCAACAATGTAGGGGCGTTCGCGAAGCGTGCTGGAAGCATCAGCATTCGGACAATTAATTATCGGTTTTTACCTAAG
>NZ_BJCE01000243.1:0-8077 GCF_005402885.1 Sphaerospermopsis reniformis | reverse complement strand
GACGGACTATTTTTGTGACTAAGAATACAGACTTTGTACTGTTTTCCTCCCTTGTCACCTTGTCCACCTTGTCCACCAAGTCTTGCCCTGACGACAATGTAAAATACCTACCCTTGTGAGGGACTGGGGACTGGGAAGAAAGCAGGGGGGTAGGGTGCAAGGGGAAGTTAATAACCCAATCACCAATCACCAATCACCTATAATGGATATTCATGAGAAACAAAGGGGGTGGAAACAACTTCTCCTTCACTGTTTCCTACTTGCACTTTTAACCCTACACCACCAGCTTTAGAACGAATGTAACCTAGTCCAAAATGACCTTCAGGGGTTTCTGTGTAACTGGTAAGTTTACCGACTTTTTCATCTCCTATGGTAATCACGCTTCCTGGTGCTGCGGGAGCGTTAAGACTAATTCCCCATAAATATTGTTTTACACCTTTATAGGTGTTTAATCTAGCAATGGTTTCTTGACCGATGTAACAACCTTTATTAAAAGATACAGTTTGCCACAAACCGATCTCTAAGGGATTATACTCATCAGTGATTTCTGCATCGGGTACAGGACGACCTTGTAATATTCGCAAAGTTTCCCAATGGCGATCGCTCAATTCTACCGCATCATATTCTAATATTTTCTCCCACAGTTTTTGTTTTTCCGCTACAGGGAAAATGAGAGTATATCCAGGGATAGCTAACCCACTACCCACGGCAAAAATCATATTATCAACCACAATGTGACTATTATTGGGTTTACCAATCAGTGAACCAGCCCCCAATTTTTCTACAATAGCATCGCTTTGGGGTCCGATGAGGCTAAAAGTTGCAGTTTCATCAGTGATATCGGTTAACGTTACCTTGTCTGCAAAAAATATGTAACGATCTAACCATGACATCAAAAATTCTCGCCGATGGGGTGAAACTAAAAGTAACACTGCATCATCGAGAACATAACCAGTTACTAAATCTATAGTTCTGGCTGTGGATGTAACCATTACAGTATCACAACCTTCACCTGGTTTGAGGCGTTGAAAATCATTGGTGCTTTGGTTGTGTAAAAACCGCAGACTGTCATCACTAGAAACACGGATGCGTCCCCAATGGGAGCGATCGCACACAGCAACTTTTTCTTTAGCTGCATGAATAGCTGCTGCATTTTTATTATCAATTGCAGATGTTGGCATAGTAATCAAGACTTACCCTATTTTCAGGTTTTTTACATCACAAATATTAACAAATATAGATACCTGCTTACCAGTGATGTTGATAATAAAACACCTGAGATGTATGGAGTTAATCCAAAATCTAAAATTTCAAATTTCTTAATCTACAACTCTAATTAAGCCTTTTTTTAAACCATCAAATACTTGATTGATTTGCATAATATGTTGATCTTGGCGCGTAATTCGGCGATTGGTAAATATGCGTTGCAAGATTGCTTCTAAATTGCTGGGATCTGAATTAGCTATAAATTGCATATTTCCACCTCGCAGTTTATTTATTTTCGATGCTAATATATTCTAAAATATCAACTTTTGATAAAGTTTACATTCGTAGCGCTACGGAAACGCACAAAATTTAATCTAATTGCAAATTTGTAGCTTTAGGTTATTCATTTTTTCGGTAAAATAACTTAGATGTTTAAAAGTTCACAGGTTTATAAAATATGACATTAGCGGAAATTGGAATTATTGGTGGCAGTGGTTTATACAAAATGGAATCTCTGAAGGATGTAGAAGAAATAGAAATAGAAACACCTTTTGGCTCACCATCAGATGCGGTAATTATCGGCACTTTAGCAGATACAAAAGTTGCCTTTTTGGCTCGTCATGGTCGTAATCATACGTTATTACCTTCTGAATTGCCGTTCTGTGCCAATATCTATGCTATGAAGCAATTAGGAGTAAAATACTTAATTTCTGCTAGTGCAGTTGGTTCGTTGAAAGCAGAGGTAAAACCATTAGATATGGTAGTTCCAGATCAGTTTATTGACAGAACTAAAAACCGTATTTCCACGTTTTTTGGTGAAGGAATTGTAGCGCATATTGCATTTGGTGATCCAATTTGTAAAAATTTGGCGGCTGTTTTAGCTGATGCGATCGCTTCTCTAAATTTACCTGATCTCACTCTTCACCGTGAAGGTACTTATGTCTGTATGGAGGGTCCTGCATTTTCTACCAAAGCTGAATCAAATCTTTATCGCAGTTGGGGTGCAACAATTATTGGCATGACCAATTTACCAGAAGCAAAGTTAGCCAGAGAAGCGGAAATTGCTTATGCAACTTTGGCTTTAGTTACAGATTATGATTGTTGGCATCCAGATCATGATAATGTCACAGTAGAGATGGTGATTGGCAATTTACAACGCAATGGAGTAAATGCCCAAAAAGTAATTCAAGAAACTGTAAAGCGGTTAAGTGAAAACCCCCCTCAAAGTGATGCCCATTCTGCTTTGAAATATGCAATTTTGACAAATTTAGCAAATGCACCAGCCGCAACTAAGGAGAAGTTAAGTTTGTTGTTGGAGAAGTATTTATAGGGCATTGGGAATTGGGAATTGGGAATTGGGTTATTCATCCTCCCAGTCCCTAGTCACCAGTCACCAGTCACCAGTCACCAGTCACCAGTCCCCAGTCCCCAGTCCCCTCACACTACCTTAAAACTAAAATTCAGACTTGCCCAGTTATTCACATTTAATACATAAGAATCAGTAGTAGTTCCATTGATTTCCGCTTTAGCTTTAGTACCATTATGTAAATCTTGCAGTAAAGCCTGGGCAACTTCTAAGGTATTAACTAACTGACTAATGGGCTGTTGATCAGCGGTGGGATACCTAGCCGTTACCAAGGCTGCTAAAGTTTCCGTAAAAGGAGATGTACTCAATATTAGTTGATGTTCACAAAACAATGCTCGTGTAGGCAACAACCAGCCAAAGGTAGTATCATTTTGGGGGAATTTGAGGATTTGTCCTGGGGGAATGATTATTTCTTGCAGATCGGGTTTGGTGTCAGAAGCACTTGCTTCTGGGGACATTTGCCAAGGGTAAAAAGCTATGGCACTTCTAGTATTATTTAACCCCACCAGCATTACATAAATTGGGCGATCGCTCAAATTTTCTACCCGGTACTGCATCCTACTACCCACGGGAACTGTAGGAACAACTGTTCCTGGGGTGGTAAATGCTTTGTTAGTTGTAGTTTCCCCACTCAGATTGCGCCATGTTTGTCGCTGCATCACTACACGAGGCGAGATTTTGTTCATCATCTCTAAACTCGCTTTCACCGGTAAACGAGAAGAACCTTCATTTTCTGTCAGTCGCCATAACTTGGCGGCTAACAAGGTGGAAAATTTGGGTGTTAATCTTTGTACTGCAACTTTAACTGCTTCTCCAATTTCTCCAGAAGTATTATTTATTAGCTCACCACTGAGAGAAAAAAGACCATAACGACTAGGAACATTTTCCACTTTACCAAATACGTAATCAGCGCCCTGATCTGCTGAGGCAATATTTATCATGCGGGTAATGGCTGCAAAGGCACTGGTAGCGTCTACACGCTCAATTCTTTCCAGTCCCGAATCTAAGGCTACTGTTAAATTAATATTCCGGGGTAACATACGTACAGATTCCTGTACCAGTTGCCCAACTTGTAGAGATTTGCTATGTTCTTGACTAGATATCTGTGCTTTTGCAGTTAAGCCACTGCGGGACTTTAATATTAACTGTTCTCCAGTCGGCAAAGTCAATCTCGAATTAACACCATAGTATTGCCAAACGTGCGGGGGGATTCCTCCTAACCATAATTGTACTGTTTTACCATCGTCATCCTTAGCTTTCACTACTCCTTCTGCTGTAGTGCTTTCTATGGGAAAATTCTCATTAATTAAAACACTTTGAGGATTTTTCTTCTCACTGAGTAACCCTGGTTGCTGTTCACTACCCAGTTTGTACATAGAACTACTAGCATGAGATAGCAGAACTTGAATTGTTGTGGCTGGGGTTGCTTCCCATAGATATTGAGTCAGAACGTAGGTAAATAAACCCGCACTGAAACCAGAAAACAATAATTCTCCTGCTGTTTGCTCTGGTTGTGAAGTTGCTTTTATCACCATGACATTGTTAGCAACTGAGTTCTGTGTTTGCAGGTGGTTGAACAGATCCAGTTCTTTGAGTGCTAACTTTGCTGTTGATGGTTCTGGACGGGCGCGAAATCGCAAACCGGCAGGATGTAATGTACTTTTAGCATAGTGGCTAGTATCTAATACTGCTGTTACTCGGTCTGTGGGGAGCGATCGCAATAATCCTAAAAGATTTTCTTCTAATAAATAGTTGACAAAATTTATATTCTGTGAATTTTCGTCAACTGGGATCAGGGCATTCTGCAAATTTTCTGGGAAAGTACCCAACTTGACACGACTACCATAGCCGCTAAAGTGGAAAATCACAACATCATCGGCTTTTGCTTGTTTACCCAAGTGATCTAAAATAGCTGCCTCAATAAATTCTCGACTGGCTTGTTCCTCAGTTAAAGTAAGAATATCTGAAGTTGCAAAGCCAAAACGGTGAATCAAAAGTTCTTTTTGCAATTCCACATCTGTCAGACAACCACCAAGGGCGGGACTTTGTGGATATTGATTTATACCTATTAGCAATGCCAACTTGCGGCTATTGGGTGCTGCTAAAGCTTGATAATAGTGATTTCCCAAAGTCAACCACTCAGCTTGAGTTAAACCCAATAGTGCCAGTATAGAGCCAATTCTTCCTAAAAACGCACGCCGTTTCATAAATTAGCTGTTAACCCTCAGTCGATAAGGTACAGCTTAAAGGGCTGAGGGCTAAAGAGTAAAGTTTGAAATTAGACTTTTTGCTACTTTTTCAGTCTCTTTAAACCAAAGCTGGTTGTTGGATAGACATTGCTCTGGCTAACTCGGCTGCCACTTCTGGACGAGAAAATTCTGGTGGGGGTAACTCACCACGACGCAACATTTCTCTAACTTTTGTTCCCGATAGGTGAACCCGTTCCTCTGGTTTGCTAGGACTGGTTTTAGTGGTGGCCATTTGTTTGGTGCGTGTGCAGTAGAAAGCGTGTTCAAACTTCATTGGCACAATGCCCAGTTCTTCTGGCGCAAACTCATCAAATATATATTGAGCGTCATAAGTGCCGTAGTAGTCACCTACTCCCGCATGATCTCGCCCAACTATAAAATGTGTACAGCCGTAATTTTTACGCACTAGAGCATGGAAAATAGCTTCTCTGGGTCCTGCATAACGCATTGCCGCTGGGTTAATTGCCAGAATTACTCGATCTAAGGGGTAATAATGATCCATTAATATTTCATAACAACGCATCCGTACATCTGCAGCGATGTCGTCTTCTTTGGTTGCACCGACTAATGGGTGTAAAAATAGACCATCAACTGTTTCCAAGGCGCACTTTTGAATGTACTCATGGGCGCGGTGGATGGGGTTGCGGGTTTGGAAACCAACGATAGTTTTCCAACCTTTTTCTCTAAACATTTGCCGGGAAGCAGCGGGATCTATTTGGTAGGCGGGAAACTGGGGATGAGGATCACGTTGCAGTAACCAGATATCCCCAGCCAGATTCACAGAACCTTGGTTATATACTACCTGTACTCCAGGGTGTTTGGCTTCATCTGTGCGATATACATTTACAGCTTCGCGTTTTTTGTCGTAAGTATATTTTTCGCTTAGTTCCAAAACCCCAATATACTCGCCATTGGGGTTATCCAGACGCACTAAACCACCTACTTGGAGAGGGGCGGCAACTTCTTCTGTGACAGATAGTGTAATGGGAATTGACCAAACAGTACCGTTAGCCAATCGCATTTCTGCGACTACGCGATTATAGTCGGCTTGGTTCATGAAACCAGTCAGCGGACTAAAACCACCGATCGCAATCATTTCTAGATCGGAAACGGCTCGCTCATCAAGGGTTACTCGTTGTAAAAATTCTGCTTTGGAAAGAAATAATTCTCTTTGTTCAGTTGAAGCAATTCTGTTAATTAATTCTCCGCCGTGGGGGGCGATCGCATCTGGTTGGTAACTCAACGTGATTCCTTCCGTAATTTATAAATATTGTTATTGTTGCAATCTATGTACTAAGTTATCAAATTGTGGGTACTTTGTGTTACAAGTTCACAAAAAAAATTTTCTATTGCCGGTCGGAAAGGGTGTGATTGGGGATTGGTGACTGGGGATTGGTGACTGGGGACTGGGGACTGGGGATTGGTTACTGGGAAAAATCTTTCCTCCTCTACTCCCCTACTTCCCCTACCTCTTGAACTCCTGACTCCTGACTCCTATCCCCTAACGAAAAGACTTTCAAAAGCATTCCCTAATTATGCTACCTTTGAGTAAGAAATATGAGATTGCCAAATGGTAATGCTATGCAAACGGAAAAAATATCTATTTCCTTGCCAACAGCTTTATTGCAGTTTGTGGAGAACTACAAAATTACCAAAGGTTGTAAATCTCGTTCTCAAGTAATTGAGTTAGCGTTAGATTTATTGAGATTTCAAGAGTTAGAGCAAGCATATCGGGAAGCATCAGCAGAAATTGACCCAGAATGGGAATTAACCCTAGAGGATGGGTTGAAAGATGAAACGTGGTGAAATTTATTTTGCTAACCTCAGTCCCGCAGTAGGGTCAGAAATGGATACCTGAACGGTTGCTTTAATTAATATTGTGTAGTACAATAGTATTTTAGAAATATATATTATTCGCTCGAAGGAAAAAATTTAAGATACTTTTTATTACTAAGAATAGTTGCTGGAATTATCAAAATCGAAGGAAACAAGTATGCTCAGTTGTCATGATGTTGCAAAGTATTTTCTATCTCAAGCTGATGAAGATGCTGGGGATTTAATTTCTAATCTGAAACTACAAAAATTACTTTACTACGCACAAGGTTTTCATTTAGCACTGTATAACGAACCTTTGTTTCCTGAGCCTGTTGAAGCTTGGATTCATGGACCAGTTGTACCGGAAGTTTATCATGAGTATAAAAACTTTGCTTCTAGTGCAATTCCCATTCCTGAAGATATTGATTTTTCGATATACGATGAAAAAACTGTTGATTTACTAGATGAAGTTTATAGCGTATATGGTCAATTTTCAGCTTGGAAATTGAGAAATATGACTCATAATGAAGAACCTTGGAAAGACACAGATGTAAGTGATGTTATTACTCATGAATGTCTAAAAAAATATTTTAAAACTCAGCTTTTAGATGAAGATGAGTAAGAAAAAAATTAAACAACCCCAAAAAGATAGGGGTAATAAACTAACAACTCCAAATGATCAAAAAGAAATTTCTCCAGAAAAAGCTCCACCTGTATTTTCTCTACGTTACCTAGAGGGTGAATATTGTTTAACTAAGTGTGAGAAAGATGATCAGGTTGCATTTGCTTTAAAATTGCATAGACTGAGTAAATTAACCTGGAGTCAAATACACTCGCAAGGTAGACACCAACTTGGTTATGAAAAAATTTCTAGGGATGCTATTAAAGCACCAATTCCCAAATTTATTACAGAAGATGTCAATTTTATTGCTTTTCGCTTTTCCGGTATAAAAGCAATGGTAGGCTATAGAGATGGTGCTATATTTTATGTTATTTGGTTAGATAGAAATTTTACTCTTTACAATCATGGTTAATTGCTGTTTGCAGATAGTACATTTTTCATCTAACAATTACACTGTAAAGATTTGTTGTGCTGTTAATTGCAAGTTAGGAAAGATGGAAGAAACAAGTTGATCGTTATTTTGAAACAATTGCTTTTCATATTCATCACCAACTAAGGTACAAATAGTAATTGTTGGTTGTTTGGGTTTACCAATATATTCTCTTCCTCCAATTCCCAAATAATCTACAATCAAATATTCAGGTACACCTAATAAAGCGTAATCTTCGACTTTACGGGCGTAGTCGTTTATTTAGGGTTTGCTGAATAAACACAAAACCTAGATAAAACAAGAGTTTAGGGGGCAGAACAGAGGAACAAAGTGCAAGGAAAAGGGGTAAAATAGGTAAAAACCCTTGCATCAAGGTGCATCAAAATGTA
>NZ_BJCE01000242.1:0-8088 GCF_005402885.1 Sphaerospermopsis reniformis | reverse complement strand
TGGCATCTCTGCAAGTCTTTTTCCATTATCAAGTGGTTGTTTAAATTTTTTACGAATCACCAAACATTTGATTTTCCCAAACTGCTTCATTATGTTCCCTGTTCATAACTCATTTAGGATTGCTATAGTAACTATTAGCTCATAAACCTGATGACTATTTTCCAGTTCACTTAATAAAATTGAGCCATTTTGACTAGCTATAAAATGTAGTAATTCTACTTCTGATGGTGGCAAAATATCTAAACTTTGCTCTAAAAAAGCCGTTAGTTCAATATCTATAAAAGGTTGATCTAGCTGCAAAAATTTATTGGTGTCACCTGCAAATAATTCCTGAATAAGATAACCAATTATTTGTAAATATTGGGGAGTTCCTTGATAAATATTCAGCAATTTTTGATAATTTTCTTCATTTTTCAAGCCAAATTTTTTAAGAATGTTTACACCATCATCATCTAATCCCAATAATTCCAGGGTGAAAACATGACTATGATCAGTTTGTGGTTTAGATAATTCACGAATTTCCTCACTACTATTGATAATTAGACAACTTCGATGTTTTGTTGTTGATAATAATTTAAATAGATTCCCATATTCTTCATACCCTTGTTGATATTTACCTGATACTTGATGCTTTGAAAAAATACAGTTAACATCGTCAATTATCATCAGATAAGAGTATTTTTCTATGGCTTTTTTAAATTGTGAAAGTTGATGAGGTGAGTTATCTTGAATAAGCTGATCATTAGGGTAAATTGTCTCTGTAATTAGTTGTGTTAAACTGGGTAGAGATTTTAAACTTTTATAAATAACGAACTCAAAATTTTCTTTGATATTATCAACTAATTTTAAAGATAAAGCAGTTTTTCCAATACCTCTAATACCTAGTAAGTTGATTAAATTACATTTTCCTTGCAGGATTTTTTGTTGTAGTAATGATAATTCTAATTTGCGTCCATTCGATCCCTTTCAAGTCAAGACTTTTTAAAAGTCTATCATGGTTTTAATACATCTTCTAGTGAAACTACACAGACAAAACCCATCTTCGCGGGTTTAGTACAGGATATTACTTTTAGAGACTTTTTACTGCTTTTACATACTTTTGAGGTCTTGACATCCTCTTTTGGGCGTATTAAGTTTAGTATATTTTAAAATCATTGTAGGTTATTGTGGGTCGGGTAGTAAATTTCATATTTATCTACATTTACTCCCAATAAAAATTTGTACGTTATTTAAACAGGGGGAATTGACATGAATAAGATCATATCATCTGCGATCGCTGTTTCTGCCATTACTGTATCTACTGTCTTTGGTTCAACTTTAGTTAACGTGCTACCATCTCAAGCTCAAGATCAAGCAGATGGTTGTACAAATGTGCCCGACTTTAAAATCTTTACAGATGCATGTAACTCACATGATTGGTGCTACTCATATTCAGAAGCCCCCAAAGCATCTTGCGACAAAGTGTTTCTCAGTGATATGCAAAACACTTGTAATACATTGTTTACTCCAAATACACTAAAACACAAAGGATGCTTATTTATAGCAGATAAATATTACATCGGAGTAGTAAGATATGGTCAAAAACGCTTTGATAAAGCAAGAAACGAAAGTGGCAGACCCAGCGGAAAATGATCCGGTTCAACTGAGCAACTAATTATCCTCAAATTAGCAACCTTGTTTTGGTCCGATTAGAGTTATTTCAGATCCCCGACTTCTCTAAGAAGTCGGGGATCTAGGGATTTAGGGACAGCGATCGCCACCAATTAACCACCGGATACCTCATCCTGTAAATCCTGATTCAGACAAATTCCCACAGCGATCGCTCATCATTAATTATCCTCAAATTAACAACCTCATCCTGTAAATCCTAAAATCCTGGAAATCCTGATTCAGACAATTAATCAGCGTCAAATTAGCAACATCATTTACAAACAGATCCCTCATCCTGTAAATCTTGCAAATCCTCATCTAGCTTGCGCCACGCTATCAGACAAATGCTACAATTAATCAGTAACGATAAGAAGTAAACAAAATGGAAAGTAGAATAACTATTCATCCAGACATTTGTAATGGACGACCCATTATTACTAATACTCGAATTTCTGTACAAACAATTATGGAGTTTTTAGGCGCTGGTGATTCAATTGAGGAAATTCTGGAAGAGTACCCCTCTCTACAACGAGAAGATATTTATGCTTGTATTCAATTTGCAGCAAAGTTGATGGGGAATCATTATCAAGTGAGAAAAATCGCATGAATGGGTTTTTATTCGATGAAAATTTACCCGTGAAAATCCAATTTACTCCATCTTTACCCATTGTCCATGTTTCAATCTTAGGTAACAGTCCAAGTGATACCCAAATATGGCAGTATGCGAAAGAAAGAAAACTGGTAATTGTTACCAAAGATGCAGATTTTTCTGATCGCATGATGGTTGATTTACTCCCGCCTAAAGTAGTACATCTACGCTTTGGGAATGTGCGAAAACGTCAATTTCACTCACTTCTGTCTAGAGTTTGGCCAGAAATTGAAATTTTAGTGGCTGATCATCAGTTAATTAATGTTTATTTGGATCAGATTGAAGCTTTTAAATAATTAATGTTTGATACTAGAAAGCGATCGCTTAAATAGAATATGTCACTCAACAATTACCAAGCTGATATTCTTATCGTTATTCAAAAATACCTGAATCAAGGGTGGATTATATCTTTTAATTTTTCCTTAGATGCTAGATCAAACTATGTCGGGCTTATCCAGGGAAATTTAGACTTTTTACGGGGGAGTCGTTTATTTTTCAAAGAATACATTGATCTACAAGAATCATTAGCAAAGCTCTCTTATTCATTCCATTATCAAGACAATGAAAACAACTTAATATTTCGCTATGATAATGCAAAACACAAACCTGATTTGGGCTACGCAGATCATAAGCATATTAAAGATGAAATTATCCCATCTAAAATTCCAGAGCCTCTGTAAAGGAAAATCTTTGAGGTTTATTCATGTTCCTTTTGTTTATCAGCTTCTAGCAGTTGGGCTAGTTGATGTGCAGCAGCATGAGAATTTAGCGGGGACACAATAGAATAAGTTGCTCCCTGTTCTAATGATGGTTCTTCATCTTTAGCTAATTCTGATACTAGAAACTGCATAACTTTTAGCTTATCTGCACGAGTTAAATTTCGCAGGGTGGGAAATAGTTCTATGGCGTTCATAATTTTCATGGTAGAGAGAATTTTATATTTCTATTTTTCCACAAGTTTCATGATTGTGGGTTAGTGAAGCTCACGGTGCGATCGCATTTGTTATGACTGGATGGTTTTAAGTTGTCTTGATTTTATCATTGGATATTTAGGATGAGGCGATCGCACAAATTACTCTGATTCTTGTGGATCATCTTCAGGAGGATGTAGACCGCTTTCAACCCATCTTTGTCGAGATTTTTGAATAAATTTTTCTCCTCGACGTTCATCATTTAGATCAAGACGTTCACAAGTTGCCCTTCCTGTAGGAGTCTTACCAATAATACACAAACCGTCAGATGTCCAAATAAAATGTTCAGACCAAATTTGCTGACGAGGGTTAAATAAAGGAGTTTCTTTTCCCGTATCAGGATCAATACCTGTAGTGAAGTTGTAGCGTCTTTCGTTGCAACGACGACAGGCCAGAGCAAGATTATCGGGACTATCCGTACCTCCCAGAGATTGGGGTTGCAGATGGTCAATGGAAAGGGGTGCTGTGCTGAGAAGTTCAGGGTAGTGACAGTATTCACAGCGACATTGAGCGCGTTGTCTCACCTGCTCATAAAGAGATTTAGGAATGGGCATTTTCTTGAGCAGCAACAGCAGCGTTAATATAACTGAATATGTCGTCAAGTTCTCCTATGGCTTCTAATTCTATTGCTTCTTCTGGGGTGAGGGTATTCAATTTATTTTTATCAAGGAGTTCTTGCATCCGTTCTCCTAGTTGATCGGTAAATTTGAAGAGGGTGAGGTTATTAATACGCTTGATACAGATTCCTTCTGGTAGGAATTGAGAGGGTTTAACCAGTGTAGCTGTCATTGGTGGATTGTTTTGAGTTTTCTTGATTTTATCATTGGATATTTAGGATGAGGCGATCGCTCTTTGGGGTTTGGAGCTTGGAAAGTGCGATCGCTTTTTGGGTTTAACAGTGCAATTAAGCTAATTGCTGCATAGGAGTAATAGATGATCAAATATTTGGCAATCAAAATCCTTTATTACTAGCAGAGAAGATTTTGGATTTAACACAACAAACATCTTCTATGAACTAAAACTACCAAACTAATATTTGGTATCAGAAAATAAACAAGTTTGTAGGTTGGGTTGAGAAAACCCAACATTAACTTATCTATTCCCAATCTTCATATTTCAAACTTTCAATACGGCTAAATTCACGGGTATTGTGAGTAACTAAAATGAGATCATTTGCTAATGCGATGGAATTGATAAAAGTCGTTTAGTAACAGGTGAATTTCGAGAATTGAGAATTTGAATACAAGCATTTGTATCTAAGAGATAGGCCATTGAATTTCCTCCCGTTCTTCAAACTGAAGCTGTTCTGGAATTTCAATCATTTCACCTTCCCAACTACCTATTACTTCTTCTAAAAATCTTCGAGAATATCCTAACTCTTCTGGAGATTTATTTTCAGATTTTAATGATGTTTTGGCAATACGTTGAAATACAATCACCATTTCTAATTCTTCATTAGCAAACTCAGGAGGAAGTTCGATTTTGACTATCCTATCATTACCAATTTGTGCTTTAATTTTCATGCTTTCCATAGACTTATCTCCTTAATCTATAACCGTTGATAATCAGCTTTTTCAGCAGCAATATAACCTTCAATTTCTTCTCGATTAGCATGATAATAAGTTAAAGCTGCATACACCTGAACAAGAGTTACATGAGTCATGCGTTCAGTGATTTCTTCCGCATTTAATCCCATTTTGTACCAAGCAGCTGAATTACCTTGAGTGGCTTGGGTTTGTAAATGTGCCATAATGATGATAGCAAAAGGATTTTTACTTTGTGCTAGGGTATCATCGCTATAATCTAATAGTTTAACACTGGGAAATTGCAAATGAGTGGTAAACCCCCACTGACTATAACCATAAGATGTTGGTTTCCAATTGGGGTTATCATCTCCTAAGACAGCGAAACTAAAGACTTTAAGACGATAGCGATTAAATAAACAATGATTATAAATAGACATCTCCACAATAGAATGTATTAATTTGTCATAAGTTGTAGGGGCGAAGCTTATGGGCGATAATTTAACGGAAAAATCAGACATCTAGATATCCCAAATGCTTCGCCCTGCCCCCATAAATAGGTTCTATAATTTCTTTTCTGTAGATGTCTAATATACATCCTTTCCGCAAAATCGTCTTGTTCTTGTCCTTGTATTTCTATGTGAATCAGAACTAACGCTTTTTCTCCATTCCGCAGGGTGACTTTTACCAGTTTATCCGCTAAACGTCTTCCTGTTTCTGCATCTCTAATTAGTTTTTGTAATTCGGTGTCTAGAGTTTCATATCCTTTTTCCCAGTCAATATCTTGATAAACTTCAGGAAAACAGTATTCTATGAATTGTTCAAGATAAACTGTAATCGCTTCTTTCCATGCACTGTCATAGTCTGAGTTTGGTTGATAGTTCATCCCTGAAAATATATTTTTTGATATCTTGTAATTATAACATATCACATACTAAAAACTCCCTTTATAAACCATTTCCATCTTTAACTTTTCTAACTCAATCTTCAACCTTTCATTCTCTATCTTCAAAACCAAATTTTCATCCTTAATCACCTCAACCTCATTCCGCTTACTCAAAGCCTGATTTATTGCCAATTTCCGCATATCCAAAGAAAACCAACGTTGATAAGTTTTCGTGTGAATCTGCACACTATGACCTAAATTATCTGCTGCTGCTTTAATCGGAATCCCTAAAATATGCGCTCTAATTGCCCAACCATGCCGTAAATCATAGGGTTTAAAATCTAAGCCAACTTTCCTAAACCACCAACTAACTCTTTGAATTAAAGCTGTAATTTCTGCATGATTATTTTGATCTTTTTTACTAATTGCTGTCACCAACATTTCTAAATACTGGGGATTTCTTAAATCAAATTCCTCAATCCATTCTTTATATAAAGGTAATGCTTCCCTTTCTCCGGTTTTACAATCTTTATCAACCTTCCAAGTTAAATCTATATTTTCATAACTTAACCACCAATCAACATCAGGATTAATAAAAATCTCACGGGGACGTAAACCAAAAACCGCCAACATTCCATAAACCCAACGCCACAGTAACCAGCTATCTTTGACATCTTGATTAACTTGTTTACCTCTATTATTTTCATATTCCTCAAATTTATAAAAACCTGCAACTATTTCCTTATCTGTGGGAATATTGCGAGAGTTAGTTTCCGGGGTTTTAGCATAGTTAGTTAAATTAATTTCAATCTTGAAAAGTTGACAAAATACAGAAATTGCTCTCACAGCATTATATCGCGCCCATTCCTTATCAATTTTCTCAATTGCGTGAATAAAATTTTCCCCAATTGCTAAATCATCAGCATTGGTATAACGTTTGATTCGAGTATAATAATAAAAGAAAGTATGCTCACTTTTAGTTGTGCGTTTATGGGTTTTAAAATATTCAATTTCAAACTTTTCTAACAATTCCCCAATAGTTGGTAAATCATTTTTTCTAGTTTCCTTCCCTAAATATTTATCATTCCAAACAAAGGTTTTTCTGGCAATTAACTTTCCTAACTCATAAGCTTCTTCTTCTACGGTTTTTAATCCCTCCAAGTTAGCAGGAATGTTTAAACTGATGTTGTATTGCTTTTTACCTGTTTTTCTGATATCAGCATCTCCTGGTTTCAGGGGTAAAGTTGCCCGTAATTGCAGACATCCATTAGATTCTCGAATGGTAACTCTGGTTTTTGCAGACTTCAAACGCAGATTTACTTGCTGTATTTCCTGGGTTAAGTTGGTTTTCATGTTGGGTTTGTGGCGATCGCATCAAAATAAACAAATAAACCATAAAGAATTAATTCAAAACCCCTTGTTCTGGATCTTGAATTTGTGAATCTTGCATTTTTAATTGTTTATTAGAATAAACTTAAACCCGAAATAAATATGTTAACTGCAAACATCCAGAAAACAGATACCAAACTTCTACAATCATTTCAGTATCTCGACAATATTATACATTATAAATTTGACTAGCTTTAATGACATCTTCAACCGTAATATTTAATTCAGGAAAAGTAGGAGAAATAATTTTATCTGTACCTGTAAATGCTGTTTGTTGATATTTACCATCAACCAATTCATAAACAAACACCGTTGGTAACTTAGGATTTCCTAAATAACTACGAGAAGCTATAGCTAAATAATCCACTATCCAATATTCCTTAATTCCCAAATTTTCATATTCTTCTAACTTATCAACATAATCATCTTCCCAATTTGTTGATACTACTTCTACTGCTAATGGAATTGGTTCAATTAAAGCACCATAAGCTGTAACATTAGCATTCCATAAAGATGCAAGAACTACGCTCACATCAGGATTTCTTCCCCTCTGTTCTCCTTTATTAGTAATAGTTCTAATAACTATATCTTTATCTACAATATAATCAAGCTGTAATCGTTCACTCTCTCTATCAAAAGCCTTTACCAAAAATCTGGCTACATTTTTATGCGCTCTAATTGCTTCCACTTTAACAATTTCTCCGTTAACTAATTCATAAATACCATCATCAGGACGTTGTTGTAAGAATTGTATAAAGTCTAGTTTAGTTAAAGTTGTGATGCTCATAGTGTCTTCACTCAACTATCTGTAAATATTATTATAGCACTTGTCTGAATCAGAATGTCCAGGATTTAAGGATTTACAAGATGTTATTAGTTTGGTATCTAATAAATAGGGGTTGCTGAGAAAGTCTTTCCGTGAGGGCATAGGAGTCAGGAGTCAGGAGTCAGGAGTCAGGAGTCAGGAGGAGATTGGAAAATTTCTTTGCCATCTCTTGAAATCCCAAAAAATGCACACTT
>NZ_BJCE01000241.1:0-8090 GCF_005402885.1 Sphaerospermopsis reniformis | reverse complement strand
TGAAATCCCAAAAAATGCACACTTTTTCCGGTATACCCTTCAAAACCCTTGCACTAATTTCTGTGTTTATCAGCCTCTAACCTTTGATATATCAAGGTTTTAGGTTTATTCAGCAAACCCTACTTACTTATAGTTACTGTACACTGACTTATGGAAATATAATTTTACCTATCTATCCTGTGAGGGTGCGTATTTCAAGAATTGTTGAGATTGACATTAAAGTTGATGTGACGGTCTATAAATGTGAACCTAAAATTAAAGATAAGATAAAGTTGGGTGCAGGATGATAAATTGCTGAAACAGGCAAAATACAAAGTCAGCAGAATTTTCACACATTAAGGCATCTCTAGATTTTAAGAAACTACCCACGCATCCGTATCTTATTTAGCCAGGCTACTCCTCTCTTGAACACTACTTCAGCCCTTTGCCAAGCAGGTTTTATATATGAATGAACAACAAAGAACTAATCGTAATATTTCTTCGGGTGTCATAGCAGCCGTCTCAGCCGCGGTGGTGGCGGTAAGTGGTGGGGTAGCTTGGTTGACTTCCCAAACTCCTCAAACTCCCATACCAGGAAACCCCTCTCAAAGCATTAAACAACCACAACAGCCATTAACTACCCAGCCGGGGAAAGAAGAAACTGCTAATATATATTGGCTCAAACCAACGGAAACAAGCTTTGAATTAGTTCCTCAGCCGATAAAAATTGCTGCTGCACAACCTAGCCAAGCTTTAGAAGCTGCTTTTGAAACTTTGTTAGCAGGTCCAACAGAAGGAACAGACTCAACAACTATTCCTCAAGGTACTAAACTGCTAGGTTTGAAAGCTGACAATAACGAAGTTCACGTTAATTTATCAGAAGATTTTACCAGTGGTGGGGGTAGTGCCTCAATGGTTGGCCGTGTAGGGCAGGTTGTCTATACTGCTACTAGTTTAAATCCTAACGCCAAAGTTTACATTGAAGTCAATGGTAAGCCATTAGAAGTTTTAGGTGGTGAAGGTGTGGAAATAGAACAACCACTAACTCGTAAAAGCTTTAAAGAAAATTATCCTCTTTAGTCAGTAGTCGTAGGGGCGAAGTAGGGGCGAAGCATTCGGAAAATAACCTGTGATAAAAATTGATAATTTATCGCCCGAATGCTTCGCCCTTATAGGAAAATAGCCTTGGACAAAAATTGATAATTTATCGCCCGAATGCTTCGCCCTTATAGGAAAATAGCCTTGGACAAAAATTGATTATTGTTCGCCCGAATGCTTCGCCCGTACAGTAGTCAGTAGTTGATGATTTTTCCAGAACAAAAAGAACTGACAAAGGACAACTGACTAATTTTGATCAACTTCTTTTCAAGTTGTAGCGCAGCGATCGCAAATAGTCGTTAACATAACAATGAACAGGGTGCTGAGGACATCAATTGATAATCAAACTCCGACTACAACAGGGTTTTCCTGCTGACTCTGAGAACAGTTGACTTCTGGAACTTTTGACTTCTGGAACTGCTAACTGCTGACTGCTGACTGCTGACTGCTGACTGCTGCTATAATTAATCTGGATTAATTCGCATTAAAGGTTGACCATATTCTACAGGTTCGCCATTTTGAACGAGAATTTCCATCACTTGTCCAGAGACTTCGGCTTCAATTTCGTTCATCAGTTTCATAGCTTCGATGATGCAGACTGATTGACCTACTTTAACGCGATCGCCCACTTCCACAAATGGCGCTTCACCTGGTGCGGGTGCGCGATAAAAAGTTCCCACCATCGGAGACTGGACTTCTATAAATCGAGAGGCGGCGGCGTTAACAGCTAAAGGTGATTGTGCTGTAGCCGAATTATCACGACTTGTAGCTATTTCTGGTAATTGTATGGGTGCTGTATGGGTTGCTGGTGCAGGTGTCAATCCTGGACTAACCATACCACCTAACTGAGCTTGACCCACCGACAGTACAGAATTATTTCCACCTTTACGCACTGTTAGCTCAAAGTCATCGCTTTTCAGTGATACTTCGGTAATATCAGTTTGTGCAATAGTAGCTAATAGTTGGCGGATTTCATTAAAATCTAATGGCACAGTATTTTTTACCTCGACCTAACCGTAAATCAGAATCTTATTCTCCAATTCAGGAGGTAATACCCAGAAATTTGGTGTGATTTCCGGGTATTACGGGAGATTGTTCATTTCCCCAACCTCGCTGGATGACAAGGGCTGGAAATCGATCTGGGATATCCACAAAAAAGCGGCTTATTCCCTGCCTAAATATTTATCTTCTCTGGTATCTATCTTGATCCGTTCACCTTGAGAAATAAACAGGGGAACCATGACAGTTGCGCCGGTTTCTACCTTCGCTGGTTTAGTACCACCTGTAGCGGTATCACCTTTCACACCAGGATCAGTTTCAACTACTTCGAGAACCACAGAATTAGGTAATTCAACTTCTAGAACTTGTTCGCCCCAACGAATAACGTTGACTTCCATACCTTCTTTGAGGTACTTAACGCGATCGCCAATTTGTGCAGCACTTAATCTACCTTCTTCATAAGTTTCCATATCCATAAAGATGAATTCTTCACCTTCTTTATAGGTATGTTGCATTGTCAGTTTTTCAAGAGTAGCCTGTGGCACAGTTTCACCAGCCCGGAAAGTCCGTTCTAAAACCTTGCCGGTTTGGACATTTTTAATAGTTGTCCGTACAAAGGCAGAACCTTTACCTGGCTTAACGTGAAGGAAATCAATCACCCGCCATACAGACCCGTCTAGGACGATAGAAACACCGGGTCGAAAGTCATTACTAGAGATCATGAAACTTGCAAATTTTGGAAGACAGTCGGCATTTATTGTACCTGTTATTAGGGAATAGGGAATAGGGAATAGGGAAGGTAAATAACCCAATTACCCATTACCCATTACCCATTACCCATTACCAATCCGCAATATGGGAAGATGAATGATGGGTTACTTCCCAGTTCATACAGTTAACAATTTGATGCTGCATTTGAGAAATTCCATGTTTAACTTCATAAAATCCTGGCTGAAATACAGCCTCAAGACCATGCTGCTGGTAACAATACTTGTAGGCATAAGCACTGCTGGGTGGACTTCCTTGAGTTATGCAGCCCTGCCATCTGGTAACGCTATCACTGACGGTAAAGCTTTGTTAAGGTATGCACTGCCCATTGATAATCAACCAGTACGCAAACTGCAAGCTAGTTTAGAAGATATTTCTAATCAACTACGTGCCAACAAGCGATGGGCGGCGGTTTCCAGAGACCTCAGCCAAGCTTCCCGGATTCTCGATAAACCTTCCCAAATCTTAACAAGCGTTCCCGCAGAACGCCAACCCCAAGCCGAAACTTGGATTGCTGATTTAAAATCTGGCATTGCAGAATTGCAAGAAGTAGTTAAAAACAAACAAAAGGACCCTATTCTGGAAGGCAGAGCGAAATTACTCAATCTTGTGACTTTGTTAGAAGAGTCAATGGTGACAGAATTTCCTTTTGAAGTTCCTGCTAAGTTTAGTAATTTACCTCAACTTAAAGGCCGCGCTACTATAGCCATTAAAACCAATAAAGGGGATCTGACTGTAGTGGTAGATGGTTATAGCGCCCCGGTGACTGCTGGTAATTTTGTCGACTTGGTGCAACGGGGTTTTTATAACGGTTTAGAATTTACCCGTTCTGAAGAATCTTATGTATTACAAACAGGAGATCCTGAAGGTAAAGAAGTCGGTTTTATTGATCCTGCAACTGGTAAATATCGGGCTGTTCCTTTAGAAATTTTGGTAGAAGGCGACAAAGAACCAACTTATGGTATTACTTTGGAAGATGCTGGACGTTATCTGGATATGCCAGTATTACCTTTTTCTTCTTTTGGTGCTTTAGCAATGGCACGTCCTGAAGGTAATGTAGATGGTGGTTCTTCTCAGGTTTTCTTCTTTTTATTTGAACCAGAATTAACTCCTGCTGGACGTAATCTTTTAGATGGTCGTTATTCTGTTTTTGGTTATTTGACTGAAGGTAAGGACATTTTAGATAAGCTTAAAGCTGGTGACAAAATTGAATCTGCTACTGTTGTTCAAGGAATTGAAAATTTAGTTCAGCCACAAGCAGCTTAATTAATTTTGGATTTTAGATTTTGGATTTTGGATTTATTCTGAAATCTAAAATCTATTAATTTTCAGCCAATCCCAGAAACGGAGGATAACCCCAAAAATAGAGAACCAAAATAACACATATAGAAACCATAAAAGAATATAAAAAACTAACCAAATCATTACATCCAAAAATGGTTTCTGATCTCGGTTAATTTGTAAGTATAAGTTTCTATTATTATACAAGAAATTATTTAGCTCCGTAGCATCAATGTTTGCCTGACTAGTGTTACAAGAATAATTAGAAAATTTGATGTGTTCTTGGTTAGTTTTTAAGTATAGCGTTGATATCTGACATCCTTCCGAATTATATGGTGTTTCAACCTTAGTACCTAAAAGTTGAAACTCAGTAATTGAATTAGACCAAAATGCAGGCAAATTACTATGTTCTAGGCGACAATTCACATATCCCTGCTTTAGTCGGTGACAAGTGATAGTATCAGAAATACTAATTGGCGACCTCCATATTATTATGTAAAAAATAAATAATAAAGGTGTTACCCATTCAGAACAACCTGGAAATTTAGACATAAGTGTTAACCCTTGAATTAATCATTTCCAACTTTTTCTAAATTGTGATTTGATGCTTTTCGGTAAAACACATAGCAGTACCTTTTTCGTAATAAGCAGCTTCGTTAATAAAGATTGGATAAACAGTAGAGTTTCCTTCATAGCTAATTGTCTGACCATCAAATGTTAAAAACATAGGATCACCGGGATGCAAAACTTCATAATCTTTAAACTGAAGATGAGGATGAATCTATCACTGACAGGTATCTTAAGGCTAGACCAAATGATAGTAGTGCTTTGAAATTAATGGATATTTAAAATGATATTTATAATTGGTTTACCCATTGTTGCTACTGTACCTCACTAGACTGAGAAAGGCTATATCTACTGATGAACCAACTATCTTCTTTCAAAAGTTGGCCAAGTTTGTCCAAATTCTTCTAGATTAGGGTCGCAGCAAATAACAATTAAATAGCTTCCTTCTGTATGTCGTTTTAAGCGACTTAGTGCTACATAAATAGCTGCTAGGTCTGATTTTTGGTTTTTTGAATTAATACCAACAACGATATATCGACCTTCCCACCCTTTAAAGCTATGAATTGTGCAGGCTTTTACCCGTGCATCTCCCATGAAAAAGGCTAGTTTTCTACTTTTCTGGTCTTGTTTTCTATGGTCAAAAACATGAATAACTTTAATATTTCTCTTATTTAAAAGTTGTACGCATGATAAACCTATTTTATGGGTTGGAACTAGCAAAACAATATCTGGATAAGCCACAATATTCGGATTGGCTAAATCAGGAATATTAAGAACCGCCTGAATAAGATTATCCACCAAAGAGTCCTGCATTGTAATCTGTATCCAACTTAGGTGTGCAGTCCATTTGTCTTTTTCATTTTCTGGCTGAGGAAGATTTACCATTCCTTCTAAATATCGCTGAGAAAAATCTCTGAGATATTTGATCAGTGATGGAGGTGTTCTATAACTGGTATCAAGTGACACCCAAGGACCATTAAATCCCGCATTATTCCCGCGTCCCGTCCAATGAATAGCACGTTCATAGATATCTTGTGTCTCATCGACTGCAAGTACCATCTCACCACCAGGTTGAAGAACCCGTCGTAGAGCGTTCCACCAGTCAATGTTATAATCTTGTCCTTCATCAATTAAGATTGCATCATATTTTTGAATGGAGTCTCCTCCAGTTTCAATCGCTGTATTTACCAAATTTACTATATCTATTTCTAACACCTTGGATATATCAGGATCTCCTTGCCACAAAGCCTTATATTCATCATTGAGTCCAGCTTGTTTGCAAATAACTAGTTTGCACCATTCATGAAAATGTAACCATGTAATATTATCTTTAATTCTTTTATTTTCGACCGGATAACGAACTGCAATATCTCTCAGATAATGCCAAAGGGTAATATTGTAAGTTACAACTAATACTTCTTTATCTTCACTAGATAACTGAGCCGCTCTTGCTGCAATAACGAGTGATTTTCCAGAACCTGCTGAACCTTTAATCCGGCGATTACCCGAACCTGTGCGTGTGGTTACTAACACTCTTTGTTTTTTGTCAAGTTCTAGCGGCTGCCTTTGAGTTGCGGCAAAATCAGGTTCAACCAACCAACTTCGTAAAGATTTAGCAATTTCAGGTGTCATTAATTTAGCAGTTGTATCATCTTTCAATACAGATGCTGGAAAGACAATCTCTAGGGAATTATCATCTATTGCATCAAAACCAACTACTGGATAATAGGGCTGTAAACTTCCTAAAAAGTGTTTTTTTCTAAGAAAAGGACTGAATAAGTCTTTTGCTATTTTAGTTGTTGTCGATGTCATAATGACACCAGCAGTAATTAAGTTATAATAATTGGCTCTATTTTCTGAATTAAGAATATCGATCTGAGGACAATAAAGGTTAGCTATGCTTTCTTTATAGAGAGCTATTTTTTCAATGGGATTATCTTTAACTTTAAAGTCTATTCCATCTTTTGAGGTAGCCCAGAGTTCAGGTGATTTATTATCTATTTCTTTAACTCTATAGGGCATAGCATTAAGATTCCAGTCCTTCACTTCAAAAACAGCAATGCCAATATTGGGATTGAGCAGTACAAAGTCTGGACGTAGGCCATTAAGGTGGGGTTGAATATATATTTCCCAGTCTTCTGATAGATTTTCATCAAAGAAATTTAAAACCATTCTTTCACCATGATTAAGTGGTGTTCGCAGTGAATCTAAATCTTCTCTTTTAGGTGAAATAATTCGATTTTTTTTAAAATTATAAATTTTGAATAAAATGTTTAAGTCGCTTGGAGTATCGTGTTGTGTATAAGATAAGAATAACAGTTCCTGGTATATAACTTCGGGATTTTCTGATTGGGTTTTAATTGTATATGAAACTGGTATTTTAATAGCCGAAAACTCATATTCACAAAATTCATCTTGAACTACCTTTTTTATGAAAATTCCACTTATTCCACCATTCAATATATTGCTATCACACAAACAAAATGCTTCAACATACCATTCATAACCTGAATGATAATTTAAATAAAAATTAATAAAGCAGATTGTCTGCCCTGTTTTTAAATCATCTTTAAAGCAAAAATATTTGCATTCAGGGTCATAAATTTCACCTTGAATATAAAAATCTGTTTCTGAATATCCTTGTGATAAAAATATTTTTCTAAAGAAGTTTTTTGTGAGTTGATTTAATATTTGTGTTGTTTGTGACATATATAGTCCAATTGAGTTACAAGGAAGGTCAATAGGTGAACAGAAAAAATTAAAGGTATCTGAAGAAAAGTAAAGGGGGTAAATGGAATCAAAGCCATTAGCGCATTAACTCACATAGTCCAGCTTGCTTTTCAAATTGTTGCCAACGAATACTTTCTTGAAATGATTGAATTTTTTGAGCATCTTGAACAAAAACCTTGTCACCATTAGAGCCTAAACCAGCTTGTGACCAATAAGCCGCCACTTTATAGATGGGTTGATTATTACCAAAGAATAATTTATTGACATAAGCAATATCATTGGGGTCTGCATTGGTATGTTCTTTTAAAGCGGACAAGAAATCTTTACTAATTTCTGAATATTTGAGAGGTAATTTTTGTCCTTGACTGAAATCCTGATTACAAATCTTAACTTTAGCTCCACACCCAGATAAAGAAATTCCAATAATTAAAATAATCACCGTACTTTTTAGACTGCCCATCATGAATTACTCCTAAATTAATTCGGATTATTTGTAACTAACATCTTTTCATAAAGTGTCATCCAAATGAAACTTTTTGTATTGAGGGGGCGACAAGCAAGTTGAAACCAAGATAGGGAAAAGGTTTGAGGTGATAGACCCTCTGAAAAAATCTGGTGCTTATTGAGAATAGTATACAGTTATTAAGCAGATATTTATAGGGTGCAGT
>NZ_BJCE01000240.1:0-8105 GCF_005402885.1 Sphaerospermopsis reniformis | reverse complement strand
CTAACCATAACACCTTGAGTATAACAACCATGCCTGATTTAGAGTGCCGCTCTGCTTAATTGGTGATTGGTGATTGGTGATTGGTGATTGGGAAAATACAAATAATTTTCCCCTGCTCCCTGCTCCCTGCTCCCTGCCCCCCTGCTTCTTCTTGCCCTGCCTCCTACCTTGTCACAACGACAATTGTTAACGCCAGCTTACCTATATCAACATTACTTCATCCCCAATTTTTTCCATGATTCAAATATTAAATTATCCTTAACAAACGTAACAAAATTAATAACCCTTCTCAGAATATCTGAGAAGGGTTATTATATTTTCTTTCGGAAAAAGTGAATATATTTAGGGCTTGCTGAATAAATCTGGACTTACGCATCAATCGTCAAGAAACCTGGTTTCTGCGTAAGTTCTATAAATGTAAAACCTGTAGTGGAAAAGAGTTTTAGCGATTTTAATTTTCAATAAATGCAAGATTTTTGAAGCTGAGACCTAAAAAACCCTGCATTTTGGCTTGAAGAAATCCAAAAATTTGTTACCAACAGATAGCTAAAACTGTTCCCTGTTAAGAGTTTCCTGTACCCTGTCTCCACGACAGGACTTTTTCAGCAAACCTTGTGCTTCAGGTCTAATCTTCTGAAAGCTGTAAATACTTGACTATATTTTTAATGACTATTGGCGTTATCTTACAATTATTAGGAGTTCCGACCTGGACAATTTAGCCTAAGAAGAATATTCTTACAGCATTGTCCTTAATTTGTCAATACTTTTCAAAGTAGGCGTGAGTGATGGAAGTAATCTATCAGTATGCCTGGATTATTCCAGTATTACCCCTATTAGGAGCAATGCTGGTAGGTCTAGGGTTAATCTCGTTAAATCAGGTAACAAACCGCCTGCGACAGCTAAACGCTGTGGTTATTATCTCCCTGATGGGCGCAGCTATGGGGCTGTCTATGGCTCTGCTGTGGAGTCAATACCAAGGTCATGCACCTTATCTGCGTACCTTTGAATGGGCAGCAGCAGGTAATTTTCACTTGACGATGGGCTACACAATTGACAATCTCACAGCTATGATGCTAGTGGTTGTGACAACTGTAGCCTTTTTGGTGATGATTTACACTGATGGCTACATGGCGCATGACCCTGGTTATGTCCGGTTTTACGCCTATCTCAGTTTATTCGGCTCTTCCATGTTAGGGTTGGTGGTTAGTCCCAACCTAGTACAAATTTATATCTTTTGGGAATTGGTAGGGATGTGTTCCTACCTCCTCGTTGGTTTTTGGTACGATCGCAAGGCGGCGGCGGATGCTTGTCAAAAGGCTTTTGTCACTAACCGCGTTGGTGACTTTGGTTTACTGCTAGGTATTTTGGGTCTATTTTGGGCAACAGGCAGCTTTGATTTTACAATCATGGGCGATCGCCTGGGTGAATTAGTAGAATCTGGTTCTATCAGCAATTTCCTGGCTATCCTCTTCGCCATTTTGGTCTTCCTCGGTCCAGTTGCCAAGTCTGCCCAGTTCCCCCTCCATGTCTGGCTACCAGACGCAATGGAAGGTCCTACACCTATTTCCGCCCTGATCCACGCAGCAACAATGGTGGCGGCTGGTGTATTCCTAATAGCGCGGATGTACCCAGTATTTGAACACGTCCCCGCAGCAATGAACGTGATCGCTTTCACTGGGGCATTTACAGCATTTTTGGGCGCGACTATCGCTATTACCCAAAACGACATCAAAAAAGGACTCGCTTACTCCACCATTTCCCAACTTGGTTACATGGTGATGGCAATGGGTGTAGGCGCTTACAGTGCGGGTTTATTCCACCTGATGACCCATGCTTACTTTAAAGCGATGCTGTTCTTGGGTTCAGGTTCAGTTATTCACGGTATGGAAGCAGTGGTTGGCCATGATGCGGTATTGGCTCAAGATATGCGCTTAATGGGTGGACTGCGGAAATATATGCCCGCTACCGGGTTTACTTTCTTTATTGGTTGTTTAGCAATTTCCGGTATTCCTCCCTTTGCTGGTTTCTGGTCTAAGGATGAAATTCTCGGTGCGGCTTTTGCTGCTAACCCCCTGTTATGGTTTATTGGTTGGGTGACAGCGGGTATTACTGCTTTTTATATGTTTAGAATGTATTTCTCGACATTTGAAGGCAAATTCCGGGGTAATGATGAGAAAATCAAAACCATGCTCAAAGATGCTTCTGCTGCTAAGTTAGGTTTGGAATTACAACCTAATTTTGGACCAGGAGCAATGAAAAAAGGTGAGTTAGAAAGTCATGGTCACGGACACCACAGCAGTTCACCTCATGAGTCTCCTTGGACAATGACTCTACCTCTGTTGGTTTTGGCTGTTCCTTCTATTTTGATCGGTTTGGTGGGTACTCCCTACGCTAATTATTTTGAGCAGTTTATCTACTCTCCTAATGAAACCTTAGCTGAAGTAATGGAAAAAGCTGCGGAATTTGACCCCCATGAGTTTTATGTGATGGCGGGTAGTTCTGTGGCTATTTCTGTGGTGGGTATTACTTTAGCCGTGCTGATGTATTTGGCTCGGAAAATTGACCCCAGTGCGATCGCTTCTAAGATCAAATCTCTGTATGAGTTATCGTTGAATAAATGGTATTTTGACGATATTTATCATCAGGTATTTGTCCTTGGTTTGCGTCGTGTTGCTCGACAAGTGATGGAAGTTGATTTCCGCGTTGTTGATGGTGCGGTTAATTTGACTGGTTTCTTTACTCTTGTTAGTGGTGAAGGTTTGAAGTACCTGGAAAGCGGTCGGGTTCAGTTCTATGCCTTAATTGTTTTTGGGGCTGTTCTGGGCTTGGTGATCGTTTTTGGTGTGACTTAATTTTTATGGGGGTGGGTTTTCCTGCCCCTATTTTTTCTCACGCAAAGACGCAAAGGCGCAAAGTTATTGAACCACGAAGAACGCGAAGAACGCGAAGGGAAGAGGGGAAGAGGAAGGAATTTTATTAAAGAAGTGAGTGATACTTTTCGCTTAACTGATATTTCTCCTCATCCAGATTCCTATCTAGTTTTTAGGGTGTGTTAGGCTCGCAACAATAGGGTTAATGTACATTAACTGCTATGGGATCTAACGCACCCTACAAAATTACATCTTTCCTTTTGCCATCACTTGTTGCAGATGTTCACGAATTTCGTGCGCTCCGTCAATTTCTGACTGACGCAATTTTTGGAATAGTTCTACACAAGGTTGAGAATTTGCTTCTTGTGCATCTTGAATGTAACGTTCGTAAGCTTGCACTGCTGCTGCTTTGTTATGCAATACTGTGATAAAGTCGTATTCTAAATTACTAATTGGTTCTTGAGTTTTGGTCTGGGTAGCAGTCATTTTTTTGCTCCTTTATTTAACTATTTATTGAATTTATACAGATTATTTAAGTTATATTCATCTATCTCAAAGTGGACAAAATTATTACCTTTAGATAGAAGTATTCAGTTAATAATTGAACAAGGTTTTAAGTAACTCAACTTTAAAAAACGTCATACCCAGATCCCCGACTTCTTCAAAAAGTTGGGGATCTATCCACTGCTATATTTACTTTGACAGAGGTGGGTTATCCTCATATTCATCGGAATACTGAAATACGAATTTGTTTTGTATTTCTCTATTCTCTTGATGCACGATAGGACAATATTTTGTGTTTGCACTCATGCAGTCCATGTGGGGTGTTTTAGCACATACTAATAATAGTCCCCCCAAAATGAGTAATAAGCTACAAATTGCTGCTGTTTGTGTGCCGGAAATATCTAACGTACCATGAACAACTACTTCCCGCAGTACGGAAACTATTGCCACCTCCACGGCTACACCTACGGAAATACTATGTTCTTGTAAGTAAACTATGAGTAGTCGAAATAATTCCACGAGAATTAACACAAATAGTATTTTTGATGTCAATTCTTTGTAGTCTAATGAATTAATGATGGCAATAACTATCCCCCACAATTGTATCAACATTACCGCAAATAAGGCTAAACATAATACCATCACTATGAGGTCTTGAAAAGCCTCCATGTTACGCACTATTGCATAGCGATCTAACCAGCGATCGCAAAATAAAAATCTACTCTTGAAGCGTTTTTGCATGACTGTTTACATTCCAATGGCAGTCAGTAAGCTATCAGCTATCAGCTATCAGCAGTCAGCTTTTTAGGGTTACACCAAAAATCATTAGGTTGATAATTGATCAAATATTCTGACTACTGTTAGGGTTTAGCATTGCTAAACCCCTACTGACTCAATTCTGAACTCTTACCAATATTCCTATTTTTACGTAACATTAATGTTTTCTGCCTCAGCGTGGTTTGTTATTTAATTTTTGTATTTGTGTTAACAATTTGTCGGCATTATTCACCCATTGAGTATTACCTTGATTTTTATACAAATCTCTCGCATATTTGATTAGTTTTACGGCTTCTGGATATTGTTTCAATTGTACAAATACTAATCCTGCACCATAATAAGCATCGGCATAATTTGCATTTGCTTGGGTGGATTTTCTAAATGCTGCTAATGCTTCCTTAAATTTGCCTTGATTAAATAAAATTGAACCTAAATTATAATGAGCTTCTGCATATCTGGGATTGATAGTTATTGCAGCGGTAAATGCTGATTTTGCTAGTTCAATTCTACCTTTTTGTAAATAACAAAGTCCTAAATGATAGGAAGGTTCTGGAGAATTTGGACTATGTATGATCGCTTGTTGAAAAGAGGCGATCGCCCCATCCCAATCTTTTTTAATTTCTCGTATCAATCCTAAGTTATAATGAGCAAAACCCAATTTTGGATCTAGTTGTAAAGCTCGTTGTAAATAATCATTTGCTAACTGTAAATTATTCCCTTCTAACAAAGCACTACCTAAATTTGCAAAAGCTAATGCAAACTGTGGATCGGCTTGCGTAGCTTGATAAAATGCGTCCGCTGCTGGTTGTAACTTTCCAGTTTGTCGCAGTGCTAACCCTAAATTATAATGCGCTGCTGCTAAAGTCGGATCTAATTGTGTTGCTTGACGAAAAGCGTTAATAGCTTCTTGTATTTTTCCCCTTTGAATAGCTTGTAAACCCCTATTTAACCAGTCTAAAGCAATTTGACGAGGAGTTTGAGCTAATAGGTGACAGGTGACAGGTGACAGGTGACAGGTGACAGCAGATGGGGAAATGGGGAAATGGGGAGAAGTGGAAAATACTGGCTTAATATTGATATCTAGTACCAGTAAAGTAACAATGCCAATAAAAGGATATTTTTTTAAGGAAATAGTCATAAATTAGCCGAATAATATTGTCACTAAATATTGAGTATGAACCTATTTTTTAACAAATATTTTATAATTGGTATATAAATTAGCATAGCTTAATATTACTTAATCTTAATCTTACGATAAACTACAATTTTTTTGCACCGAGCTTAAAAGATGGATAATAAAAAAGTCAGGAGTCAGGAGTCGTAGAGGCGAAGCATTCGGGCGACTAATTATCAATTTTATGAAAAGGCTATTTTCCGAATGCTTCGCGCCTACTTTGCCCGTACAGTAGTCATAATGTTTGATAAATCAGTGAAATAAGCCAATAACAATTTTGAGTATAGCTGTTAAAAAGCTGAAAGCTGAAAGCTGACTGCTGAAAGCTAAAAAAATTACTCCTGAAAAATACATAATACGGTTGAGGGAATCACCGTAAAGGAGGGTTTATGAGCGAAAAAGTAAAATCCGGTTCGCGGAATGTAGCAATTGTTGGACCCTATTCCAGTGGCAAAACCACATTATTAGAAAGTTTGTTATTTGTCACCGGAGCAATTTCTCGCAAAGGTAACATTAAAGATGTTAACACAGTTGGAGATAGTGCTAATGAAGCACGCGATCGCCGCATGAGTGTAGAAGTTTCCACAGCTTGTACAGAATACGAAAATACACGCTTCACCTTTATAGACTGTCCTGGTTCAGTAGAATTTGTCCAAGAAACTTATAATGCTTTAATGGGAATTGATGCAGCAATTGTTGTTTGCGAACCCATCAAAGATCGAGTTTTAACTTTAGCCCCATTATTCAAATTTCTCGATGATTGGGAAATTCCCCACATCGTATTTGTGAATAAAATGGATCGGGCAAATATTCATGTTCTAGAAACATTAAACGCCCTCAAAGCCGTTTCTAGTCGTCCTTTAGTGCTGCATCAATTCCCCATTATGCAAGGGGAAGAACTCACAGGATTTATTGATATGGTAAGTGAAAAAGCTTATCAATATCATGCTGGTGCTGCTGCTGATTCCATCCCATTTCCAGAAGCATTAAAAGCCGAAGAACATCAAGCGAGAGCAGAAATGTTAGAAACTTTGGCTGATTTTGATGATCATTTACTGGAAGAATTATTAGAAGATATCGAACCACCCCAAGAAGAAATTCTCAAAGATTTAAAACTAGAACTAGGTGCTGATTTAGTAGTACCAGTTTTCTTTGGAATTGCAGAACAAGATTATGGTGTGAGACCTTTATTAGAAGCAATATTAAGGGAAGCACCAGCACCAGAAACCACAATGGAACGGCGTTTAGAAAAAATTAGTGATACTCCTTTAGCGCAAGTTCTCAAAACCTTTTATACTCCCCAAGGTGGCAAACTTTCCTTAGTGCGAGTCTGGCAAGGAACATTAACAGATGGTATTGTTTTAAATGGTATTCGTGCTGGTGGTCTTTACCGTTTAATGGGACAACAACAACAGCAAATTAACGAAGCTGTAGCTGGAGAAATTGTTGCTATTTCTAGGTTAGAAGGAATTAAAACCGGAGATACAATTTCTACCAATTCCCACATTAAACAATTACCAAAAGCAGAAGAATTAGAACCAGTTTTTGCTTTAGCTATAACACCCGAAAAACGTAATGATGAAGTCAAACTTAGTGCTGCTATTACTAAGTTATTAGAAGAAGATCCTGCTTTAGCTTGGGAACAACATGGAGACACCCACGAAGTAATTTTGTGGGGACAAGGTGAGATACATTTGCAAGTTGCGTTAGATAGACTGCGACGCAAATATAACTTACCCATGTCTACCCATCTTCCCCAAATTCCTTACAAAGAAACTATCCGTAAACCAGTAAACGCAGTTCATGGACGTTATAAACATCAAAGTGGTGGACATGGACAATTTGGAGATGTTTATTTAGACATTCAACCATTAGCAAGGGGAGAAGGTTTCAATTTCCGGGAAACAATTGTTGGTGGTGTTGTTCCTAAACAATACATTCCTGGGGTAGAAATGGGAGTGAAAGAATTTCTGGCACATGGTCCTTTAGGTTTCCCGATGGTTGATGTTGCGGTGACATTAACTAATGGTTCTTATCACACCGTTGATAGTTCAGAACAAGCTTTTAAACAAGCTGCACGTCTCGCAATGCAAACAGGAGTACCCCAAGCACAACCTACCCTTTTAGAACCAATTTTAAAGGTAGATGTGAATACTCCTAGTGAGTTTACCTCTAAAGTTTTACAACTTTTAAGTGGTAGACGGGGACAAATTTTGGGTTATGAAGGTAGACAAGATTGGTCAGGATGGGATAATGTTTCTGCATACTTACCCCAAGCAGAAATGCACGATTTTATTGTAGAATTGCGATCGCTTACCTTGGGTGTTGGTTCTTTCCATTGGGAATATGATCACCTGCAAGAAGTACCGGATAAAATTGCTGAACGGGTTTTAAATACTAACAGTAAATAGTTCATCCTCGTTCCCAGTCTCCTGACTGGGAATGCTATTAGGAAGGTTCTACCTTCCTTTTTTTTCTCACGCAAAGACGCAAAGACGCAAAGGAAGAGGAGAAGATAAGATAAAAAAGTTTATTAGAAAATATAATAAAATCAACGTTTTGGATAAGGTAAAACACCTTTGAAATCTCCACATTCCCAGAAAGAACTATTAATCCAATCATTATCTTCAGCATCCCACAACAAATAATAGGCAACTAAGCTGTTGTGCAGCTAGATTGTATAATAGGGAATTAAGTAACTAAGCGATCGCTTCTGAATTATGCCAGCAAAAAACCATCTGTCTCAAGAACAGAGAGAAAAGCTGTTAAAACACCTAAAA
>NZ_BJCE01000239.1:0-8188 GCF_005402885.1 Sphaerospermopsis reniformis | reverse complement strand
TCTGTTCTTAGATAAAAATAAACTTACACATTTGGGATGCTCCCTACCTTTTTGACGTTTGATATAAATAGGACTTACGCAGGACTTACGCAAGATGTGACTGAAAACCTTATTCTTGCGTAGGGGTAATTCATGAATTACCCCTACTTTGGTTCTGTTTTGCGTAAGTCCTGTTATTATAGGGAACTTTTACATTGAATTTGGATTAATAGCTATAATTCCCTCAGAGTAATAACGGATAAAATCACCCGTATTAACTGTTAAAATATACGTAATATTATTAGCCTTCATTGTGGCTGCAAGACGCGCATCATGTACTTGAACACCTGATACACCAAATTTCACAACTAATCTGCGCCACTCTGGGTAAACTGTAGGTATATCAGATAATAAGGGAAAAATCCGTTCAATTAATCTTAACTGTCTATCGGCATCTTTGGGTGTTAAACCAAATCCATTTTTTGTAGCTGGTCTTGTAGTAACATTCAAAAACTCAGCACAATTTTGAGGAGTAATTAACAATATATTCCCATTATTTCTTAGTTTTCTGACTGCATTTCTAATCACGGGATTTAATGGATCATTTCGTTGCACAAGACGTAATAAAATATTGGTATCTACTAAATATTCCATTTTCTATTTTTAATAATGGTCTTCATAAATACTTTCACGACTAACAGCATAATCAGATAAAATAGGTACGTTTGCACCAACACACGCTGCAAAATCATCAGCTAATTCATCTAAAGCAATTTCCAATTCTTGATACTTTATTACAGAATCTTCTAAATTTCCTTTACTTTTCCGTCTTGCTTCTTGAATAATTAATTGTTGTAAATATTCACTCGCTGAATTATAATTACCTGCGGCAATTTCTTGATCAATAAAACTTTTTAGGGCTTCAGGTACAGTGATATTAATATTAGTCATAGTGTTGAAGTTAGGTTGAACTAGGCTACTCTTAATCTTAGCATTTTTCGATTGTAATACTAGGTAGTTTAGCACTTTTTCCATCCCCTTGCGGGGAAGTTGATTTGGAAAGCATTCTTGGCGTTGAGAAAGCGCCAGAGATGGATAAGAAAATAAATGAGTTTCCATCCCCTTGCGGGGAAGTTGATTTGGAAAGCTTGAATACCCAGATCCCCTCTGGTTACAAATTAAAGTTTCCATCCCCTTGCGGGGAAGTTGATTTGGAAAGATGATGATTAGTTTCAGGGTCAAGAGTGTGGAAGCTGGTTTCCATCCCCTTGCGGGGAAGTTGATTTGGAAAGAGTTCACTTTTGGAAGCCTTACAGAGCAAGGGTTTCAGATCCCCATTTCGACACCACTTTTTTGATTCTCAATAAGTGCCAAAAAATTCTCAATAAGTAAGGCATTGTAAAACCGGAAACGCTGATCCTGTAAACGATCCACACCAGTCAACGAAGTTATGCGGTTTTCAAGGTTCGGGCTTGTGGTGTCGAAATATTTTTACCACTTCCATTAATGTAACCCATCTCACCTGAAATTGACAATATTACTTATCATTTCTTAAAACTTTACTTCCTCAGCACCAAAAACCCATCAATATCTCTACCTAAACCCTACCTAAGCATTCAAATATTATCAATTTGAAAATTGTGGGGATTTTGTAAAATAAACTGGTCATTTTCCTTGAACAAATCACCTGTACAACGAATTGGTAAACGTTCTTGATAGGCTTTAATAGCTAAAATATAATCATGATTTTCCAGTATAGTTTTGATTTGCCGCAGTTTATCAAATACCACGCCAAATAATTGAATTTCTCCTTTTAATTCTGTGGTGCTTGGTGTTTGAATTTGACTGACCACAGCTTGAATAGTTAAATTAGGTGCATCAGTAATAATTTCACCTAAAATATCGAATTGTGAGCGTTTTTCGGCTTTAGATAAGGTTTCAATTACATCATATATACGCTGGGAATAATCATCAAAGTTTTGGTCTACAGGTAATTGAATTTTGAGTTTATTCTCTGAATAGTTATCCTGTATCCAAATAGAAACTTTGTTAGGAATTACACTTTGTTCATGCCAACCTTTAGATTTTAAATATTTATCTATTTGTTGAGGTTGTAAATGATTGAGAATTTCTACATCATTAATAATTGCTTTCATAAAGTCCCTCCTGTTTGGATTGTTTGCATTAAATTTTTTAAAGCATCAACTGTAAATACATTTTTGCGGGGTATATAAACAGTAACGGTTTCGGTGTTTTGTGTTTGGGGTTGTCCACGTAATGAAACCCAGTAAGCACAGCGACGTAAACACAGTTCTGTTTCTGACTGTTTAATCCATTCTTGCAGATTTTCAGGGATGAGAACAACTACTAATATTCGAGGTGCAACGGTTCTTTCTTTTCTGAGTTCGTTGTAGTTTTTGATTTTTAAAGGATAGCGAATAGTTTCTCCACTGAGGATATCTAGTGAGGTAGATTTTACCTGTAAATCTAGTTGTGGTTCATACAGGGTATCATCTGTTACTGTACCTGTAATTGTGGCATCAATTCCGCCTACATCTAAAATTCTTGATGATTTTTGAAAGGAATATCCTGCTGCTGTGGTAATAGCATAAATGTAAGCATAGCTAAATTCTTCTTTTTGTAAATTAATATCCATTATTATTTAGATTTTTTCTTTCCATCCCCTTGCGAGGAAGTTGATTTGGAAAGGTAATATCTTTGAGGTTCTTCAAGGAATATATAAGGTTTCCATCCCCTTGCGGGGAAATTGATTTGGAAAGAAACTCCTGCCGGATCGCAGGCTACGGAGTTGACATAAGTTTCCATCCCCTTGCGGGGAAATTGATTTGGAAAGTGTCGCCTATTTGGTGACAACAATCGAAGCCTATGGCTGGTTTCCATCCCCTTGCGGGGAAGTTGGTTTGGAAAGCATCCACGCGCTTGACAATCACGGCACAGGCGAGGTTTCCATCCCCTTGCGGGGAAGTTGATTTGGAAAGGTGTTTTCTCCCCCCTTGGGGACTTTACACTCTGAAGTTTCCATTCCCTTGCGGGGAAGTTGATTTGGAAACGCTGATCCTGTAAACGATCCACACCAGTCAACGAAGTTATGCGGTTTTCAAGGTTCGGGCTTGTGGTGTCGAAAAACTTTTACCATTTTTGTTAAAGTAACCCATCTCACCTGAAATTGACAATATTACTTATCATTTCTTAAACATTAGCTACTTCAACACCCATTCAACACCCAAAAAATCCCACTTTCCATCCTGAGATAGCATTTCCTCATCTCAAGAAGTACAAAATTATCTGCGTTTATCTGCGTCCATCTGCGTTTAATTTATCAATTAGACTTCTCCAGAAAAGAAATTATGGCTTATTTATGGGGGCAGGTCGAAGCATTTGGGATATCTAGATGTCTGATTTTTCCGTCAAATTATCGCCCAAATGCTTCGCCCCTACAATATATTAAAAATCAATACATTCTATTTTGGAGAGGTCTATTGTCAATTATCAACTCTGACAATTTACCTAAACTTAATCTTATGTTTGCACAACATTAACCTTTTAGGTGTTCACTAAGGTTAAATTCACTTTTTGCTGCAACATTTTAAACTTGTAATTAACCCCCAACCGACCTGGTATTTACAGGAATTGGGGGATTATTTATGATAAATAATAGCCGAATCACAGAGGAATATTACTATACAACCCCAACAGCCAAACAATATCACCTATTCCCGTGTTATCCACCTGAGTCATATAATTGACACAGGTATACCACAATGGCCTGGTGATCCTCCCGTCAAATTTACCACTGTAGCCGAACTACAAGACGATGGCTATTATCTACGACGGTTTTCTATGGGTGAACATAGTGCTACTCATATCAATGCCCCTAATAGTTTTCACGGTGACGGTATCAGCATTGATGAATATTCCGCCCAGTCTCTTGTAGTACCTGCGGTAGTTATAGATATCTGTAAACAAGCTACAGAAAACCCTGATTATCTTTTAACTGTAGCTGACATTTTGACATGGGAAGCAGAATTTGGCACGATTAAACCTGATTGTATAGTGTTACTTTATACGTATTGGCAACATAAATGGCTAGATAAAAACGCCTTCTTAAACCAGGATGCAGATGGAAATATACACTTTCCAGGGTTTAGCGGTAAAGCTACCGAGTTTTTAATTACTGAAAGAAAAATTGCCGGGGTGGGAATTGATACCCACGGCGTAGACTCTGGACAAGATAATAATTTTACCACTAATAGTTTGATACTAGCAAAACCACGTATTGTCCTAGAAAACCTCACCAACTTAGATCAACTGCCACCCCAAGGCGCTACCCTAGTAATTGGTATTCTCAGGTTACGTGGTGGTTCAGGTTCACCTGCTGCGGTAATGGCATTTTTTTAACAGTTCCCAGTCCCCAGTCATCAGTCCCCAGTCACCAGTCCCCAGTCCCCAGTCACCAGTCCCCAGTCACCAGTCACCAGTCCCCAGTCCCCAGTCCCCTCACTTCTTTTGTTGAGAAATAGAGAGAGTATAATTATGTTTACCTGGGGATAAATTACCTACATACAGCAAATAATTGCCAGCTTGCCAAAAACCAGACAGTTCTGGTTTATTTGCAGAGTAATTATCTGCCAACACACAAAAGCGCCCCCCTGGTCCATCAATCAACATTGTAGGCTGTCCCTGTCCCTCAACAGTTAAGCGTAAATAAGGTAAAGATTCTTGTACCTGAAGAACTTGACTAGGTTGAGTGGTAATATTCCCGCAATTACTCTGAACTGTTCCCCCAGATATGCCATTGACAACCAAAGGATCTGTCGGGAGTTGCTTGTTAATTTGGATAAATGGAGTTTGTGCTAAAACAGCTTGGTTCAATACCAAACTCATAACCAAAGTTGTGGGAACAAAAGTCAGTAGTTTTAATGTCTTCATTTTTATTCATGCTCCCGACTCTTGATAGATTAATATAGTGATATATATTAGACTTCTCCAGAAAAGAAATTATGGAACCTATTTATGGGGGCAGGGCGAAGCTTATGGGATATCTAGATGTCTTTCTGTCAAATTACTAAATTCTATTTTGGAGAGTCTATTCTGGTTTATTAGACTCAAGACAATGGTATATTGTTCCCAATGTTCAAGTATAAATTTTTATTGAGTTGTTATTGAAATAATCGGGTCTAAAACCGGATTTCGTCTCGCTACGCTAACGCCTCCTGCCTCCTGCCTTCGTTAATTAATTTTGATTTGGAAATTGGGTGAATTGGTAACTCAGCATAAAAATATCCTGAATTGACACAGGAGAGGTAGAAAATTCTGGCTATAGACAAGATACATTCATTTCCGTACCTACAGAGGTTTTGTACATTATAGATATTAGCTAAAATCACTAACACAACCCCCAAATATGGATATACTTGGTCGGTTGTAGAATCTATAGCTGGGGTAAAAAAATTATGAATCCTCAACCAGAAGAAGAATTGCAGCGTCGTTTGGAACAACTAGAGGCGGAAATAAGTTCATTTTCCACCCAACCCAACTCACAAGAGACGCAAAAACAGACGTATTACCCAAATCAAACTATGTTTGCTAAATTAAACCGAAATTTTCAGCGTTTTCAAATTTGGTTTCAAGGTTTATCAGGGATAAAAAAGCTTGCCGTTACTGGTGTAGGAATACTCTTGGGCTTCATGGTACTGCAAACAGTATTTAGATTGGTAGCATCTGTGATCAGTCTGGCACTATTGGCGGGGTTAGTGTATCTTGGATACAAATTTTTGGTGTCTAATAGCTTGCAACGTAAGCAATAGCTTATTTTAACCGCGCCGCCAAAAACTTGTATAGATTGGCGTAAACATAGAATCAAAGGGAAATTATGCAATGACTACCCCAACTGTGAGGAGAAATATTGATCAATCTAACAAGTCCCAAAAACCGGAAAAAGTTAAATCCCTGCCCTTAGCAACAAGGCGTTTAGGAGCTTGGGCAGCAGAAATTACATTAGTGGTAGCCAGCGGGTTAATTCCCTTTGGCATTGGTGTTTATGCCAATTCTCGTAGCGATCTGCAAAGAGTACCTTTAAATCCGGTGTTGGTACTCACAGAAAGAGCGATCGCCCGGCCTCTAGCCCTACCAATTAGTTATGGTATTCGTAATGTTACCAGTCCCACTAATTTTTTATGGACTATCGCCCTCTTAACACCTCTGGTCCTCTCAGGATGGCAGTTGTATTTACTGGGTAAAACCGGCAGCACCATTCCCAAACGTTGGTTTGGGGTGCGGGTTGTTAATGATGAGGGTAAAGCTCCTGGTTTAAGGTCTGTTGTAGTTCGTGAAGGGCTAGGGCGCTGGACTAGTCCAGTTGCCATTGCTTATATCCTCTGGCGCTACAGCTTTGCTTTTCCAGATTTAGGCTTATTCACATTTTTAGCTATTGTTTTGGTGCTAGGTGAAGGCATGGGTTGGACTTCCCAAAAACGTCGTCGCGCCTTCCATGATCAGTTGGCAGGTACATATACCATAGATGTTAAAGACATCAACAAACCAATCAAAACACCTGTAGAAAATACCAGCGAGCCGCCACAGCCAGAAAATGAAGAACCAACAGATACATCTATTAAGGAGTCCATCCCTAAGCTAAAAATAGCCCGCAGTCCTAATTTTATCTTGTTTGTGGTTGGTGTAACCAGCATGATTGCTGTGTTGTCAACTTTAGTAGGCACACAAATTTACATCCAAACCCAAGAAAACCTGCGGAAAACCCAGTTGGTTAACACTCAAAAATTTCTCGAACTCGTAAAACCAATTAATCCTGATTCTGGTGTCAGCGACGAAGAACGCCAAAGGGCTATTCTCGCCTTGGGTGGTATTAATGATACACAATCTATCAAATTTCTAGTGGATCTACTGGTGAAGGAAACTGACCCTAACATCCTAGATACTATTCAACAAGCACTGGCAAATATTGGAATTCAAGCTTTACCAGAATTAAAACGCATGAATCTGTTTCTCGCTGGGGAACTCGAATCAGGCGGCAATTTCGGAAATATCAGAGAACAACAATTAAATCTTAACCAACAGGCAATCAACAAGATTTTGTCTGTTTATAGTGGCAAAATTAATGACATTGATTTAAGTAGTATCCAACTGGGTGCAAAAAGCTTTGAAGAAAGTTCTGTATTTAACTTGGTACTAGAAAATGCTGATTTATCGGGAGTTGTGTTTAAATCTGCCAATCTTAACCAAGCTCAATTAAAAGGTAGTCGCTTCCGTAGTGCAGGTGAAGATGGGCGCTGGGATACTTATGATGATGTCATTGCTGATTTGACTAAAACTCAACTCAAACAAGCCAACCTCAACGAAGCCAACCTTAGTCGTGTGTTAATGAAACGCAGTGATTTAAGCCGCGCTACCCTGAATAAAGCTAACTTATCTCATGCCCGGTTAGTGGGTGCTAACCTCAGCAGTACCCAACTTATCAGTAGTGATTTGCAAAAGGCAATTTTGGAAGATGCGATTTTCACAGGAGCAGATATCAGCGACGCAAAATTAATGGAAGCAGATATGTATGCTGCTCAGTTAGGTCGTGTTTCTGCCATAGGTACACAATTATCTTATGCCAATTTAACTAACACCAATTGGCAAGGTGCAGATTTATCTGAAGCATATTTAGATCATGCTAATCTCACCAATGCTAATTTCAGTGCGGCTCGTCTTGCTGGTGCTGTTTTACGTTCTGCCAATATGAAAAATGCCAACCTACGAAATGCTGATATCAGTCGTGCAGATTTACGAGGGGCAAATTTGGACGGTGCAGATTTTCAAGGAACTATACTTTTTCCTGGTAAACAAGATCCCGGAGATAGGTTTGTAGAAACTTCTGATCTCGGTTCACAAGCTGCCGTAGTCCAAGGTGTCGATTTTAGCAATGCTAAAAATTTAGATGCCCAGCAACTAGCTTTCATTTGTACCAAGGGCGGTATTCATTCCCATTGTCCATAGTATTGGTGACTGGGGACTGGGGACTGGTGACTGGGGACTGGGGACTGGGGACTGGGGACTGGTGACTGGTGACTGGTGACTGGTGACGGGAGCAACGCGATTTTGTGAGATCGGGTGCGATTCTCAATTACACCACTAAATTCTCAACAAAATTAGGTGTTTTCGTTGCGATCGCATCCCGAAATAGGCT
>NZ_BJCE01000238.1:0-8229 GCF_005402885.1 Sphaerospermopsis reniformis | reverse complement strand
AAACACAGAAATTAGTGCAAGGGTTTTGAAGGGTATACCGGAAAAAGTGTGCATTTTTTGGGATTTCAAGAGATGGCAAAGAAATTTTCAAATCTCCTCCTGACTCCTGACTCCTGACTCCTATGCCATCACGGAAAGACTTTCTCAGCAACCCCTAGTTATCTTTGCGTAAAAGGTATAGGAATCCGGTTTGATTCCTGAACATACTTGTGTAGGCAGGCAAGAGGTACTCATAAGCTGTTGTGCATTTAATTTGTATAAGTGGAACAGGCATCTTGCCTGTTAAACAAGAGTTCAGAATATTAGGATTATACAATTTAGCTGTGTAACAGCTTAGAAGAGGCAAAAGGGTTTGAGAATATTTAGGTGTACGGAGTTTTGTTCAATCATCAAATATAAGACTAATATTTGAACTTTATATTTTCTTCATCCAGTCTTGAACATTTTTGATTATTTTTATATATAAACTTGCAAATTATCTGCTAATTTATATTGATGATTAAAATTGCACTGCCGTAAATTTTACAGTTTAGCCTGATACATAAAATTTATTTAGTAATTTGTGGATAGATGTGATGTAAGCAATCTATTAATTACTCTAGCATCTAGAGAACTTATCTTTAACTAGGTAATCATCTCATCTTATATATGATGATTACACTTGTTGAAATTTATCACTTCACTTAATAACAAGTTTGGCAAGGATTATGAAAGAAGTGTTTACCTTGTATGATACTTTCTGTCAAGGAAAAGATTTGCAACTACTCCAACCCCGTCCTTATCAAGACTATATCGCCTGGTTACAGCAACAAGATTGGTCTAAAGCAGAAATTTTTTGGCGAGATTTACTCAAAGGTTTTACTGCACCTACACCTTTATTAGTAGACTCAACCCCTAGTGAAAAAAGTGGTTTTGGTGAGCAGAAAATTCAACTTTCAGCACAAATTACAGCGATGTTGCAGTCGTTAGCAAAACAACATCAAATTACACTAAATACTTTAGTCCAAGCTGCTTGGGCTTTATTGCTCAGTCGTTATAGTGGTGAATCTGATGTGGTTTTTGGAGCGACAAGATCCTGTAGTTATTCCTCCGTACCTGGTGCAGATTCAATGGTAGGATTATTAATTAATACCGTACCAGTGCGAGTGGAAATATCAGGAGAAAAACCGCTTTTATCTTGGTTGAAAGAATTGCGATCGCAGTGGGTGGCTATGCGAGACTACGAACATACACCCCTAGTCAAGATTCAAAGATGCAGTGATGTACCACCCGGAAAGCCATTGTTTGAGAGCATTTTTGTATTTGAAAACCATGAATTAAATACTACCTTACGTTCTCAGGGCGGTAGATGGGAAAATCTGCAAGTACAGTTAGCAGAACAAACTAACTGTCCTTTAACATTACTGGGTTATGGAGAATCAGAACTATTATTAAAACTCAAATATGACCGCCAAAAATTTGATGATGCTAAAATAGCTAGAATGCTGGGACATCTTCAGACATTATTATCCAGCATGGCGACAAATCCTTGGCAATGTTTAGGAGAATTACCACTAATAACAACATCTGAAAAACAGCAAATGTTGATTGATTGGAATAATACAAAAGCTGATTTTGCCGATAAAATTTGTATTCATCAACTCTTTGAAACTCAGGTAGAAAGAACACCGGATGCTGTAGCCGTTGTTTTTGAAAAAGAACAATTAACCTACAAAGAATTGAATGATAGAGCTAATCAATTAGCCCATAAATTGCAAAAATTAGGTGTGAAACCAGGGGTATTAGTCGCTGTTTATTTAGAGCGATCGCTAGAAATGATTCCGGCGGTATTAGGAATTTTAAAAGCCGGCGGCGCTTATGTACCACTAGAACCCAGTTTTGCGAAAGCCAGGATTCAATTATTATTATCTTCTCTGGAAATTAATTGTTTAGTTACCCAAACTTGGCTGTTACCAGATATTCATGAATTAGAACTAAAGGCATTACAAAACCTGATTTGTTTAGATCAATCAGATCATCCTCAATCTACTGCTAAAGTAGAACATCAACAAGTGTGGAATAGTTTTGATTTAGATTTACTTCCCACAGAAAACCCATCAACATCTGCCACATCTAATGATATCGCTTATGTAATTTTCACATCTGGTTCTACAGGTACACCCAAAGGGGTTGTAGTTCGTCATCAACCAGTAATTAATTTAATTGAATGGGTCAATAAAACCTTTCATGTCAATGCTAACGACAGGGTTTTATTTATCACTTCCTTATGTTTTGATCTGTCAGTTTATGACATTTTCGGACTATTAGCAGCCGGTGGTTCAATTCGGGTAGTTTCTAGTAATGATGTCCGAGATCCAGAGGCTTTATTAAATATTATCTGCCATGAACAGATTACATTTTGGGATTCCGCACCACCAGCATTGCAACAACTAGCTGGCTTTTTTCCCAAAGTGCAAATAAGTAATTTTCATCCTCAATTGCGGTTAGTATTTATGAGTGGTGATTGGATACCAGTCACATTACCAGATTTACTCAAAACTACTTTTCCTGGTGTGGAAGTAATTAGTTTGGGTGGTGCAACAGAAGCCACAGTTTGGTCTAATTATTATCCCATTGGTAAAGTAGAACCCCATTGGAAAAGTATTCCCTATGGTAAACCGATTCAAAATGCTAAATATTACATTTTGGATGATTTTTTGCATCCTTGTCCTATTGGTGTAACCGGGGAATTATATATTGGTGGAGAATGTTTAGCCTCTGGTTATTTACATCAACCTGAACTTACAGCCCAAAAATTTATATCCAATCCTTTTAGTGATAACAAAGCAGCACGACTTTATAAAACAGGAGATTTAGCGCGGTATTTTAGTGATGGAAATATTGAATTTCTTGGTAGAATTGACCATCAAGTAAAAATTCGTGGTTTTCGCATTGAGTTAGGCGAAATTGAAAGTGTACTTACACAACATGAATCTGTACAGGAAACTGTAGTTATAGCGAGAGAAGATGCAGCAGGAAATAAACGCTTAGTGGCTTATGTGGTGGTAAATGGTGAGTCTGCAACCACGATGAATGAATTACGGCGGTTTTTACAATATAAATTGCCAGAATATATGATTCCATCGGCTTTTGTGGCGATCGCCCACATCCCCCTCACTCCTAATGGTAAGGTAGACCGCCGCACTTTACCCATCCCCGACCAAAGACCAGAATTAGAAACACCCTTTGTTGCCCCTAGAAATGCTATAGAAATCAAATTAGCGCAAATTTGGTCAGAGGTTTTAGGTATTGGGTCAATTGGTATTAATGATAATTTCTTTGACTTGGGGGGAAATTCTCTCTTAGCGGTGAGATTATTTACACAAATTGAACAGAAATTTGGTCAAAAACTGCCTTTAGCTACCTTATTTCAATCCCCAACTATAGAAGAGTTAGCTAGTCTTCTTATCCAAGCAAATACATCCGTTTCCTGGTCTTCTTTGGTGAAAATGCAGCCCGGTAGCAGTGCCAAACGTCCTTTATTTTTGATACATGCTTTGGGAGGAAATGTGGTTGGCTACCAAACTCTAGTACGTTATCTGGGTAAAGAGCAACCTGTATATGGACTGCAAGCACAAGGACTTGATGGTAAACAAGCTCCCCATACTAGGGTGGAAGACATGGCATCTCACTACATCCAAGAAATTCGCACTGTTCAACCCCATGGTGTTTATCTTTTGGGTGGTTTCTCCAGTGGTGGGATAGTTGCCTTTGAAATGGCGCGTCAGTTAGAAGCCCAAGGCGATCGCGTGGCTTTATTGGCAATGTTAGATACATATAACCCTAGTTTGTATATCAATCATCCTTCGCTATTCCGGACAATTTATGTCTATTTGCTTTCTCTGTTGCGACTGCGATCAGCAGATAGATGGAATTATTTTCTCGCTAAACTGGATTGGTTTAGATCCTTATTTACAGGAAAAACCAGCAGCAAGTTCGACTTGTGGAATGAACACTCTTTTGATAATGATGCCAACCCTTACAACATGGCATTAATAGAAACTCTGAAACAGGCGACAATGGCAGATTATGTACCACAACCCTATGCTGGTAAAGTAACCTTATTTACTACCAAAGAAGTTTTGAGATGGTGTCGGTCTCAACCATGTAGAGGTTGGCGTGAAATGGCTCAACAAGGAGTGGAGATTCACGAAGTTCCTGGTACACATCTGAGTATGATTGGAGAACCAGGTGTACAAATTTTAGCGGAAAAATTAATTTTTTGCATAGAGCAGGCACAAGGGACTGGCAAATAATTTATTTTTTGCAGTTCCCTGACTGAATTTTTTTTGCTCTGATCCGAAATCCCTAGGGTTGCTGTTGTAGTGAATCATGGGATTCTGATCACCAAGGTGTCAATCAATGGTTTATATCACACTTTAAGAGAAAATCAAGTGATCAGGATCAATACTTTACCTGTTTTCACCCATTGAGGAATTGACAATACAAATGCCAAACTTAAGATATCTCAATTAAATAGGGTTTGCTGATAGCGTAGCGTGGCGTTAGCCATATAAATCCGAAAACTTTACAGGTAAACGGTTTTAGCTATTTTGACTTGTACTGAGCGACTTGTACTGAGCCTGTCGAAGTAAGCGTGGCGTAGCCATACTCCTTGAACTCCTGACTCCTTGAACTCCTGACTCCTTGAACTCCTGACTCCTTGAACTCCTGACTCCTTGATAGCGACTTGTACTGAGCGCAGTCGAAGTAAGCGTGGCGTTAGCCATACTACTGGTCTTTCACAGATAACTTTTTCAGCAAACCCTAAATATTAAATCAAAGTTGGTAAAAAGATTTTTGTCATCCCCCACAAGAATGACTCTCTAGTGCGAAGCATTACACTTTTCAACAATGATATTTTGAGATGATCAACCAAAATCTATAAAAACTTCATTTTTTGATGGTTTTTTATTCCAGATAATATAGATAAAACTTTTGCAGGAATCTTTAAATATTGGTGTTTGGTTATTATTTAGGTAAGTAGATAACAGTAGTTATTTTAGTTACAGGAGATGTCAGGTGCTTAACAAAAATTTTCAGTTCATTCCCCAAGGTAAATTCAAACTTCCCGCTATTGGCTTACTGATTGGTTTTGGTATTATAGGTTTAAGTGTAATTAGTGAACGGACAAAAATTAACCTGAAATCTACAGCCACAGCAGCGAATTTACCAGGTTATACAAATCAAATTCAGAGTAACAACGAAAACTCTCTTTTGTCAAGACTGCGAGATATTAGAGATCAAAGAAGTCAACTTCAGTTAAATACTGTTGAACCACAAAATGTAGAATCTAATGTAGAATCTGAAGCTTTAAATAGAACGTTACACAATATACCCACAAATACAAGACAAAGAGGAGGAAAATCACCTGTTAATTTTCCTGAAAAAGATGGAATTTATCTTTATGGACAGTCCTCAACACCAAACCAGTTAGGACAAGGTTATATTGTGTTTCAAAAACAGCAAGGAAAGGTAATTGGTGCTTTGTATATGCCCAGTTCTGAGTTTAGCTGTTTTCAGGGTACAATTGCTCAATCTGGTGAGTTAGCAATGACGGTAACTAGCTCTCCTGGTGAAGTTGGTGTTACTCAAGTTTCAACTACTAGCAAAATACCCAACTTTACTGATGAAGATACTGCTACCTATGCCTATTCTATAGAACTGCAAGACTATCATCAGTTAAATTCTGTCAGTGCTAATGATAGAAAAATTTTACAAGCTTGTAGTCAACATTTCAGGTAAGCATTTAGCTATTAGCAGTCAGCGGTCAGCTTGTTAACAGTTAAGCCCAAAATCAATATTTGAACATCTACCAATTGATCAAATATATCAAATATTCTGACTCCTGACTCCTGACTCCTGACTCCTGACTCCTTGCGTTTAATACTCAATTCCCGCTTGCGCTTTAATTCCTTGATCTTTAAAAGGATGCTTAATTAAAGTCATTTCTGTAACTAGATCCGCTTTTTCAATTAAAGCCGGTGGTGCGCCTCTCCCTGTAAGAATTATGTGTTTATCTGCTGGTTTTTCGGCTAAACCTGCTAAGATTTGTTCAACTTGTAAATAACCAAGTTTGAGAGCAATATTAATTTCATCCAAGAGTACAAGTTTAAACTCTGGGTTGCGGATAAATTCTAAAGATTTTTCCCAAGCAGCGTTAGCTTTCTCCAAGTCTCTATCACGGTCCTGGGTTTCCCAAGTAAACCCTTCACCCATTGCGTGAAACTCTAGTTGGTCTGTCCAATGACTAAAAACCCGCTTTTCTGAAGGTTCCCAAGCACCTTTAATAAATTGGACGATCGCTACCTTGTATCCATGACCAAGCGATCGCATTACCATACCTAAAGCCGCAGTCGTCTTACCCTTGCCATTACCCGTATTAATAATAATTAAACCTTTTTCTGGGATGGCGTTAGCTATACGTTGATCTTGTATTTCCTTACGACGCTGCATTTTTTTGCGGTATTGTTCATCATTCAGCGATGATGTTGAAGATGACATGACCTCATCTATTAAACGGGAAATTTCCTGATCAGAATTTAATTCTTCTGGTTGATCGTTTTTCATAAATCCTATTGATAAATAACTGTTAAGCCTACGAGAATGAAGTATAATTGTTTTGAGTAAGGTTACACTAGAAATGATATAAATTCTGTTAGCTATGATCTTAATAATTAAATTAGTTGTTCTTCATCGGCATAAGAGGATGTCTGAAAAGTTTTGAGAAAGTGATTTTGATTACGCCAATTGCTTCAACATTAAACGAATCATAGCTAGGGGATGCTGAATAAATGTAAAACCTGGATAAATTAAGGGATTGAGGATGATGAAAATTAAAATTGTGCCAATTTTTAATAAAGATTGGATGAATTATTCTATACAATTTTGAATGTGGCTAAAGCCAATCAATCGCTTTAATGCGACTAAAGTCGCTATCGACTTATCCCCATGTCTAAAAGCCAGGGGTTTGCGTCTCGTTTCAGGGTCAATGGGGACATTAATTTGTCAACGCGGACAAATAATCTGGCAAACTAAAAAACGAGCGCGGAGGGATTTGAACCCCCGACCCACAGAACCGGAATCTGTTGCTCTATCCACTGAGCCACGCGCCCTTACATATACTTTTGTAATTATAACATAGTTACTAAAAATATAGTCAAATATTTCTAGCTTGGTAATGTTATACACCTTAGATGGCTAACTACAAGCCACAATATTCGGTTTCTATCATCAGATAGAGTTCCGAACTACTTTTACCTTTTTTCAGTTCTGATTTGATTAGCTACTCTTGAAAATGTTTTATTTCGTCTGATTTATAGGATTTCCTGGCACACAGGAACTATGGTTAGGTTAATTCTAACTCTCCGCACTCTCAGATCAGGACTTTCACCGCTTTTCAAGGATCTACGCTTTTTGAACTCACAACTAGTATATCACACACCTTCACATTTTGCATCACAGATGCAGACAAAAATTGATAATATTTTTGTACCACAGATGTTAATATTTGACTGCGATCGCTTGTCCTTTTTGTGCTGATATGCCTGATAAAGTCGCAAATTTTTGTATTAGCATATACAGAATTAGCAAATACTTCTCAAGGCTTAGGTAATTGTAAAAATAATATAAAATTTTGTTAAATCATCGTTCTAGGGGTAGGCAAAATGAAATATATTGGATATATTTAACTTAATTGCCTATACCGAAAGATTTATAGTCTACGCAATATGTGATCCCCCTAGTTTGGACAAAAAAGCCGCTAGGGGGATCTTGTTTTAAGGGGCTTGAGTTAATATTTGTATTACCTAATCACATTTAAATATATAAAAATGTATATTTACAGATGTTTCCTAAGTTATGATCTACAAAGCTAACAGGCAAGATGCCTGTTCCACAAGGGTTTTATGATTTCCGTTTGTACCTCACTAAGAGGATGTTGGAAAAGTTTATGGCTAACGCCACGCTACGCTATCGGCGAACTGCTTGCAGCAGCGCTTCGCTATCGCTCAAAAATAATCAAAAAATCATGTTAAAATGCCCGAAAGCCATACCTCATATTTGGTTGTTCCTGTCAATGCGTAAGTCTTAATTAATTTATAAAACATTTTACCAATTAGCAATCACCAATCACCAATCACCAATCACCAATCACCAATCACCAATCACCAATCACCAATCACCAATCAC
>NZ_BJCE01000237.1:0-8256 GCF_005402885.1 Sphaerospermopsis reniformis | reverse complement strand
CATTTTTTCCGGGCTATACTAACAGTAACTATCTCTAGCCCTGATGATTACGTCAAGTCTGGCTGAAATGAGAACATCCTCAAAGCCATACACAGACTGCCTTTTTAATTTTCGGACAGGTCTATTGTTATCCCTAGAGGTTTATGGGGTTTGCTGGTAGCTCATCAATGCCATAATTCTCGTGTATGGTCAAAAGCAGATATTGAAATTATGCAAAAAGGGGCGCAAACTTTAGCAACAAACTCTAAGACTTTAGAGAGTTAAAGAAAGTTAAATTTTTGATTTTTTATGGATTCTAACCCCGCATTATATCAAACTATAGCCAGTCACATTCTCACCAGTCCCCAAAAACGCATTACCTTTGCTGAGTACATGGACATGGTGTTATATCACCCAGACCAAGGCTATTATTCCAGTAATGCAGTTAACATAGGTTTTCAAGGTGGTGATTTTTTTACCTCATCGAGTTTATGTGATGATTTTGGTGAATTACTGGCTGTTCAATTTTACCAAATGTGGGAAAATTTAGATAGACCAAAATCTTTTGATCTGGTAGAAATGGGAGCAGGAATAGGTGTTTTAGCTTCCCAAATTCTCAATTATCTAAAAATTAATTATTCAGACTTTTTTGATGTCATAGAATATATTATTATTGAGAAATCACCCAGTTTAAGACAGGAACAACAACAAAAATTACAGGAATTTTCTGTGCGCTGGTTAAACTTAGAAGAAATCACACCTAACTCAATCATAGGTTGCTTTTTTTCTAATGAATTAATTGATGCTTTTCCTGTGCATCAGTTCACCATAGCAGAGGGAAAACTGCAAGAAATTTATGTAACTACATCCCAAGACCTAACCCCCCAACCGCCTTCCCTACAAGAGAAGGGGGATAACAATAATTTCCCTCATCTTGTAGGAGAGGGGTTAGGGAAAAAGTCAAATATTGAATTTATCGAAGTTGTTGGGGAAGCATCCACACCGCAGTTAGCAGAATATTTGCAGTTAGTGGGGATTGATATCAGCCAAAATGCTTATGAAGAAGGTTATCACAGTGAAATTAATTTAGCCGCTTTGGACTGGTTGAGTATAGTGGCTGACTGCTTGCAGCGCGGGTATGTGCTAACAATTGATTATGGCTACCCTGCAAGTCGTTATTATCATCCCAGGCGATCGCAAGGAACTCTACAGTGCTACTACCAACATCGACATCATAATAACCCATACATCAACATCGGAAAACAAGATATCACCGCCCATGTTGACTTTACAGCTTTAGAAAAATGGGGAAAACGATGCGGTTTAAATCAAGTGGGTTGGACACAACAAGGTTTATTTTTGATGGCTTTAGGTTTAGGAGAAAGAATAGCCGCCCTTTCCTATCAACAACAATCCATATCACAACTACTCAAACGCCGGGAAGCACTACACCAACTCATCTCCCCAGAAGGACTAGGTAACTTTGGGGTTCTCGTGCAAAGCAAAGGATTGACAGAAACAGAAACTAGGCGATCGCTCCAAGGACTAACTATACCAGAGTAGAGGGGATTGGTGATTCAATTTTGGATTTTGGATTTTGGATTTTGGATTGTTTTTCTTAACTCCAATCTAAAATCTAAAATCTAAAATTATCCTGACTCCTGACATTAAAACTATATTTGGTGAATCCTGATATCCGTCTTTCTTGGACTAGGATAACAGTGATTACTTCAAGTTAAAAACCTTGGCAAAGAAACAACTATGAATACTCATGATCTGATTGTCTTAGTAACCCTACTTAGCCCCGGCATCCTACTATCAGTTGTCATTATGGCAACTTTCGCAGCCGGAGGCTAATTTCTGGGGATTGGTGATTGGTGACTGGGGACTGGGGATTGGTGACTGGGGACTGGGGATTGGTGACTGGTGACTGGTGACTGGTGACTGGTGACTGGGGACTGGGGACTGGGAAGATAAATAACCCAATTACCAATTACCAATTACCAATTACCAATTACCAATTACCAATTACCAATTACCAATTACCAATCACCAATTACCAATCACCAATTCCCTTTTTACTTACGATTTACCAAAGGAACGTGAAACATGAAGGTGGCATTTCTGGGAACTGGATTGATGGGACTACCGATGGCTCAAAGGTTATTAGCTGCCAATATAGAGCTAATTGCCTACAACCGCACCCCAGAAAAATTAGCACCATTACAAGCAGCAGGGGCAGCAATTGCCACAAAACCCCGTGAAGCAATTCGTTCTGCTGACTGTATAATTCTTATGCTATCTAACGCCGCAGCTATTTATCATGTCTTGCTCACAGATACTTCTTGGCATACTTTATCAGGACGCAGCATCATTCAAATGGGGACAACTACTCCCCAAGAAAGCCAAGAAATCAGAAATGCGGTAGTTGCGGCTGGTGGTGAATACATAGAAGCGCCTGTACTCGGTAGTATCCCAGAAGCGGAAACTGGCAAATTAATTGTCATGGTGGGTGGTGAAGAAGAACAATATCAACGCCATGTCAAATTACTATCAAATTTTGGACCCGATCCTGTATACATTGGACCTGTAGGATCAGCAGCATCCCTGACTTTAGCACTCAATCAACTCATTGCTTCCCTCACTACTAGCTTTGCCCTGAGTCTGGCTTTTGTCCAGTTGCAAGGCATTGATGTAGAATTATTTATGCGAGTCCTGCGGGACAGTAAACTTTATGCGCCTATCTTTGATCAAAATCTAAACCGGATGTTAGATGGCAATTATTCCAAAGCCAACTTACCCACCAAACAATTGATCAAAGAAATAGATTTATTTATCTCTGAAGCTAAATCCCTTGGTTTGAATCTCAGCAGTATTGAGGGTGTAAAACACATCTTACAGTCAGCAATGAAAATGTCCTATCCAGAAGATGATTATTCTTCTGTTTTCCCCGCTATTCGAGAATGGGGTGAAGCCAGCGGAGAGTAGGGGACAGGTGACAGGTGACAGGTGACAGGGTTAAGATGAATAACCCAATTACCAATTACCAATTACCAATTACCAATTACCAATCACCAATCACCTTAAAATGGAATGTCGTCTGGATCGGGTTCTGCTTCTGTCGTGGGTTGATAGGATGGAGGTTGAGAACTTACAGGTTGATAGGTAGGCTCTGGGGTGGTTGGTTGGGGTGCGGGATTTGTAAATGTTGTAGTTGGAGTTTGTGCAGGTCTGCTTGATTGATGATTGACAATCTCTAGGGGACGTTGTGCTGCTGGTTGATCCGTTGGTACACCTTTGCTTAAAGCATGAATCCGTTGTACTGTCAACTCAGCACGTTTTTCTTTAAATCCTTCGGGACGCTCAAAAGTATTCATCCCTAAGCGTCCTTCGATGATCACGCGATCACCTGGATGATAATTTTGATGAATGTCTTTGGCTAAGTTACCCCAACTTACCACTTTTAACGGATGTGAGGGATCATCTGGCCGCAACCCCGCTACATGAACTATCATTTCTGTTATTTCCAAACCGTCGGGTGTGTGTCGCAGTTGGGGAGCATCATAAATTTCTGCCATTAAAATACAACTGTTCATAGTATTTCCTCCTATTAACTCAAACTTTACAATATTCGGGAAATTAATGATCTCAATTTAGCTTAACAGCCAAATTACACATAGCAGAAGTCAGGAGTCAGGAAAACCCTCTTTTAATGGGAGTTTCATGAATGCCTTATGCCAGACTGGGCTAACGATTGAGGCCATAACAGACTTGAGAGGTGCTAATTTAAGTAAGGCAAATTTGTTCAAAGCAGAAATGAGTAGCACAAATATCATGGGTGCAAATTTGCGTGAAGCTGTAATGCCTGATGGCACAGTTCAATATTAGGTGACTGGTGACTGGTGACTGGTGACTGGGGACTGGGGAAGAAAATTTTAGATTTTAGATTTTAGATTTTAGATTTTAGATTGGAGATCACAAAAACAATCCAAAATCCAAAATCCAAAATAAAAAACTCCTGCCTCCTGCCTCCTGAATATTACTCCCCAGTAATAGAAAGTTCACTTACCCAAACTCTAGGACAAACTCCCCCTGGTGTTAATTCCGCTTCCTTCTCTACATAAACAATAGATTTTAACAACTCCAGAAAATCACCTGCTACCGTTGCTGACTCTATACTAATTTTTTCACCTTTATTCACTAACCAACCATCAAAAGGCAAAGAAAACGAACCTTGTAAAGCTTTAACACCTGCATGGAGAGCTTGTAAATCATCAATTAAAATCACATTTTCCGCAGTTTCTAAACTTAATTCTTTTTCTGGTGTACCAGCGCCAAAAACATGATAAAAATTGGGACCAACGCTCACCTTTGCACCAATACTAGCATTACCTGTAGGTTGGGCATTTAACCGTTTTGCAGTTCCTGCACTATGTAAAAAGCTGGTTAAAACACCTTTTTCTATTAACTTTACTTGACGGGTTGGTGTACCTTCACCATCAAAACTTTCTGCACCCACATTGGCAGGATGTAAAGCATCATCATAAACTGAAAGTAAAGGTGAAGCAATTTCTTTACCGATATCTTCAGTTGTGGATAAACTTTGATTATCCAGAATATTTTGGGCATTAAATAAATTAGAAAATGCACCCAATAAACTCAAGAAAGCTTCCGCAGAAAAAACCACTTGATATTTACCAGTTTTGATTTTTTCATAATGCAAATGACTGATAGTTTTATCTGCTGTTTCTTTGATACAACCAGCAATATCTAAATCAGCTAAATTTTCCTTAACTCGATATGCTCCTGCACTGCGGGGTTTTTTCCCTTCTTCCTCGGTTTTACTATACAGATAAACTGAAGCAAAATAATGAGATTCCGTTCTTAAAGCACCATCACTATTAAGATAAAAACGGTCAATATCTCTTTGTGCTAAACCATTATAAGGCACTCCTGTAATGGCAGGATGAGCAGCTAAAAGTTCTTTTTCTGCTACTAATAGTTTTTCAATTAGTTCAGAAACAGGTGCTTGGGGTGCTTTTTCTTTAGGAGTGTATTCAATGGGAATTGTTGCTTGTGGACTAAAATCAGGAACGTTTTCTTTCACTCCAAAAAAACTTGCTTCGTAGGCAGTTTGTAAAGCTAATTCTAATCCTTTGGGATCTACATCTGTGGTACTGGTGACACCCATTGTATTTTCTTCATTCCAAACTCGAACTGTGACACCAGAACGGTTGGAAGCTTTTACTTGTTTGGGTTCTCCTTGGTCAACTTGCACGCTAGTATCGTCTACAGTTGAACCGTAAATGTCAAATTTTTTAATGCCTAGTTTTTGGGCGTTTTCTTGGGCGTATTTAGCGATTTCTTGAATGTTAGACATGATGCAATTTTGGATTTTAGATTTTGGATTTTTGAACGCAGATGAACGCAGATAAACGCAGATGATATGGTTTATCTGTTTTCATCGAAATGACTTTTATTTGTTGTTTTATCTGCCGCCGACGGTGATGGAATCAACTTTAATATGTGGTTGTCCTACTGTGGTGTAAATGCTGCCACTAACAGAACCACAAAAACCAGGTGCTAGTTCTAAATCTTTGGAACATAAGGAAATTTTGTTCATGATTTCTTTTGCTTCACCGATGAGGGTAGCACCTTTTAATGGTTTGGTAATTTTGCCATTTTCTATTAAATAAGCTTCGTCAACGCTAAAGTTAAATTGACCGGTTGCGCCTACACTTCCACCACCCATTTTTTTACAGTAAATACCTTTATCAATGGAAGCAAATAAATCTTCGTTGCTGTATTCGCCGGTATCAATATATGTATTTCTCATGCGACTTGCAGCCGCAAAGGTGTAATTTTGACGGCGACCACTGCCTGTTCTGGGGTGTCCAGTTCTTACTGAACCGGTTCTGTCAGCTAGGAAGTTTTTGAGAACGCCTTTTTCTATTAATAATGTTCTTTGGGCGGGCATTCCTTCGTCATCCATATCAATTGTGCCGAAGGCGTTGTCTGAGCGTCCTTCATCCCAGGCTGTTAAACTTTCATGGGCGATTTTTTCGCCTTTTTTATCTGCAAATGGTGTGGTTTTGCGTTCTATTTGGGTGGTTTCTAATAGGTGTCCGCAAGCTTCATGGAATATTACTCCCCCAAAATGATTGGCCATGATAATGGGGTAATTTCCTGATTCTACGTAATCTGCATATAGCATTTTACCCGCAGATTCGGCAATTTGTTCGGAAGCTTGTTGATAATCCCAGGTTTTCAGGAAGTTGGGGTCACTGGTGTTTCCTGAACGTTCACCGATGGAAGCACGGTTGGCACCATCAGCGCACAGAAGATTAAAGCCGACTGACTGGGTGAGGCGAATATCACGGGCAAATGTGCCATCACTGGCAGCAATTAATACTTCTTGCCAGTCACGGAAGTAAGTAGCTCGGCGAGACTGAACGTGGGTAGCTTTTTTGTTGAGTTGGGTAGTACCATCAAGAAGGATTTCTCCCATTTCGCGGATGGAACTGCATAAGGGGAGCCAGCCATCTTTACCGCGTTTGGTGGCGTAGTCTCTCAATAATTCTAGGTTGATTTCGGGGATGAAAGCAGTTGGTCCTGGCAGTTGTAATCCCAGGATGGAAAGACCTTTTTCTAAGGCTGCTTTTAGTCCAGCAAATGTCAGGTTATTGGTGCTAACGTAACAGTCGGCTTTGCCTCGAAATACTCTCACTCCTGCACCACTGGCTAAACTGGGTGAGATGCTGGTGATGGTGTCGTCTTCTGCTAAACAACTAATGTAGTTACGACGTTCTAAGAAAAATTCTACAAAATCTGCACCAGCAGCGCGTCCTAGTCCCAAAAGGGTGGCCAGGGGCGCTTCCCAGGTGTCGTCGAAGCGTTCTGTTGTTGATGAATACTGTAAACTGGGGAGTTGATTGGAAAGAAGTAGGGTATTTGTAAGCATGAATGGCCTCGTCTGCTGGCTTTTTGACTGAAAATATCCTGGTGTGTTTAGTCTAACAAATCCATCAAAGTCACTGTGGGCATTTAGGCTGTAGAGGTTTCCTCACTTTATTATCTTGGTTTTTTTTCTCACGCAGAGGCGCAGAGTCGCAGAGAGGTATAAGTAAGAGGTATAAGTAATTTGTATGGGATTTGGGAAAAAAAAGATTTCTATCAATAAGGGTGGGTGTTTTCTCAAGATTATTGAGAATGATGTCAATAATTTAACGAGTTTTGGTAATTTCAGCTAGGGGGTTGACAGTTGTTCTGAGTTTTGCTATATTTTTATTATATCTAGAAATCTGTCCGCGCCATATATAACAGGTTTTAGATAACAGGTTTTGAAGTGTTGAAGTTAAGATTCGCAGGATTTAAGAATTTGCATACTGGAATTTTCTGTAATTTTCTATAGTTTGATGAGAATTTGGTAAGATGAGAGAATAAATTAGGATTTTGGTTTTTTGATGGTTTGAGGTTAGAAGCGATGACTCAGGAATTGATAGACCTCAGAAATAATATTTTACAAGGACGTTACGCAGAAGCTTTAGAAATTGTAGATGAATTGGCAGGAATGAGTAAACAAGCTATTCTGCGAAATATCCAATCTTATTTAAAAATTTTATTGATTCATTTGATTAAAAATCAAGTGGAACAGAGATTAACTGCATCTTGGGTTGCTTCTATTCGTAATGCTATTAGAGAAATTAAAAAGATAAATTTGAAGGATAATAAAAAATCCTATTATGTGAATGAAGATGAATGGACTAATTTAATTGAGGAAGAAGTAATTGAGGATGCGATAGTTGACGCTAGTTTTAAGGTAACGAACGGTAAATACAGTCGTTCGCAGCTTGCAGGAATTATAGATAAAGATGAAATTTTAGCTACTGCAAATAAATTGTTGTCTTTAACTTATGTTTATTCTTCTAAGGAGTTACCAGCAATTATGGATGATTATATCGCTCAGTTGGTTGGTGGAGATGATTGGCAGTAAAATTGATTAATGATTATTATGATAAGAAATAAAAAAATGGGATTTTGTCTGAATCAGGATGTCCAAGATTTGAGGATGTACAAGATGAGATTTTATGTATTGTTTTTGGGGATTCTTGAATGTGGGTGGAAATTAAGATGTTGAAGATTGAAAAATTGGTTCATCAGTACATAGTATGCTAAACTAATATTTAAACTTCCAAGTAAGCAAACATCTTAATCGGAAATTATCAAAATTTCTAAATCCATAAGCAGAACGTTTAATCAACTTGAGTTTGTTGTTAA
>NZ_BJCE01000236.1:0-8302 GCF_005402885.1 Sphaerospermopsis reniformis | reverse complement strand
CGGTTATATGAGAATTGGTTGTGCTTTTTTCATTTTCCGCTATGGGGGTGTCTGTTCTTACAGGCATCCCTTGATTTTTTTGCAGTCCCTTTCACTAATGATCGCTCTCTTTTAGTCTAAAGTCCAGTAGTTAGGGGATGCTGAATAAATGTAAAACCTAGATAAATCAAGGGATTGAGGATGATGAAAATTAAAATTGCGCCTGGTTTTAGGTGCTATGATCCTCAAAAAGCTTGCACTTTGTGAGTGTTTGCAGAATTTCAAAATAAAAAAAACTCCTTGAACTCCTGACTCCTTGAACTCCTGGCCCCTCACAGATAACTTTTTCAGCAACCCCTAGTTATTAAGATTTATTAAGAAATATATCTAATACAGTTGCTATTGAATTATCCCTATGGAATAATGAATTATATAAAATAGCTGTATTTATATTTAGGACTTACGCAAGATGTGACTAAAAACCTTATTCTTGCGTAGGGGTAATTCATGACTTACCCCTACTTTCGTTTCCTTTTGCGTAAGTCCTGATATTAACTTTATATTTGAGGTAAATTTTCGGATGCAACTAATTCATACATTCAAACAAAATAAAATTGATTTTAATCCTATCATACTATTTACTACTTGTTTTATAATACTCTTTTTGAGAAGAATAGATGCTTTTTTGAACCCGCAATTTTGGGCTGAAGATGGAACTATTTTTTATTCTCAAGCCTATAATTTAGGTGTATTAAAATCTTTATTTGTTCCCCATGCTGGATATTTACATACTTTGCCACGGTTGGTAGCAGGTATTTCTCAATTAATTCCTTTACACTATGCTCCTTTGTTATTTAACTTAGTTGCTATTACTTTTCAAATCATACCTGTTTTACTTTTTTGTTCTAAAAGATTTGAAACTATTTTACCTTCTGTAAAACTAAGACTACTTATTTCAGCAATATATTTGGCATTACCTAATTGTTTTGAAATACATAGTAACCTTACTAACACTCATTGGTATTTAACTTTTTTGTGCTTTCTTGTAATAATAGCTCCTGTAAGTAATACAAAGTTTTATTTTTTATTTGACATAATGATATTTCTGATAACGGGTTTGTCAACTATATCCTCTGTTATGATACTGCCATTTGTTTTGGGTAACTATTATTTAGTTGGTAAAAATAAGACTAGAAAGATATGTTTACTCATTTCATTGCTGACTTCTATTATTCAACTATCTGTTTTATTCAGCACTAGCTCAAGATTATCTCATAATTTATTTTCATCAAGAAATTTAGATTTTCTGGCAAAAGTCTTATCTAATAACGTTTTTTTGCCATCTTTAATTGGACTAAATAGGACAAGCTATTTATTAAAATTTTTAGGTGGTGATCTGAATGATATACCTTGGAATTTTATTGTATATATAATATTTACATTAAGTATGATGTGGTTAATATATTGTTTAATAAATTCTCCACAAGAAATTAAAATGTTAATATTATTTTCATCGGTAATGACTTCTATAACGTTACTTTCCATGAAATCCTGGGAATTATCAATTCCTCCTGGTAATGCTAATAGATATTATATGTTTTCAACAATAACATTTATCATTACTTGGATATGGGGATTGTGTCAAAAACAATATTGGATAAAATGTGTTTCCTTTGTAATTATAAGTACAGTCATTTTTGTGGGCATTACTGGAGATTTTACCCATAATCCTTATACTGATTTTAAATTTTCATATTATGCTAAGGAATTTGAGAAAATTTCAGCAGGAACAACGTATAAAATTCCTATTAATCCTACATGGGAAATGACTTTAATTAAACGGTAACTAAAACTAACTAAATATATACAGATTAAGTATATTAGGCGAAAAAATGAAAACCTATTTATTTTCCAAAAAAATCCTAAAATTCCTGATTTGTGGAGGAATAGCAGCCTTATTCAACCTAATTCTCATCTTTGTAATGATTGAATGGTTAGGATGGAATAGTCCTTTATTAAGAAATGTATCCAATACACTTGCTACTGAATTATCTCTATTACTGAGTTTCTTTATTTATCGTCTTTGGGTATGGACAGGAGGAGTTTGGAATATTAAAGAAGTTATATTTAAACAAATTCCTCTCTATCATTTATCTGCCGGAACTGCTGTTATTTTAAGAGTATTTGTCGTTTTTCCTATTTTAGATTGGCTAAAAGTTGATTATAAGATTAATACATTGATTGGGGTTTTATTAAGTGCTAGTTTAAATTATATTATCAGCGATCGCCTGGTTTTCAAAAATCAACTCAAAAATCAAGCATCAGAAATATTTTATCCAGAAGGACTAGAACTATCTTTACATCAAAAATATAAGTTTAAATATCATGAAAATCACCAATCTATAGAATTATTTTCCCTAGTAATTCCAGCCTATAACGAAGAAGAAGGAATTACGCCAACAGTTAAATCTATTACTCAAGTATTAGAACAGGAAAATATCGCTTATGAAATATTAGTTGTTAATGATAATAGTAAGGATAACACAGAGCAAGTTTTACAAAAACTTTGTGCAGAAAATCCTCAAGTTAGATATATTAATAATTACTATCCTAATGGCTTTGGTTTTGCTGTGAGATGTGGTTTAGAAAACTTTGAAGGTGATGCAGTGGCTATTGTTATGGCAGATAGTTCAGATTCACCCCAAAATATTATAGATTACTATTATAAACTCCAGGAGGGTTATGAATGTGTATTTGGTTCACGATTTATTAAAGGAGGTAAAGTAATTGACTATCCCCAGCATAAACTAGTCATTAATAGACTGGCAAACTTATTTGTTAAAACTTTGTTTAGTTTAAAATTTAATGATACAACCAATGCTTTCAAAGCCTATCGTCGAGAAGTTATTGAAGGAATTTCTCCTTTAATGTCACACCATTTTAACTTAACTGTAGAAATCCCTCTCAAAGCAATTGCTAGAGGTTATACTTATACAATTATTCCTATTACCTGGACCAATCGCAAAACAGGCATTTCTAAATTAAAAATTAGAGAAATGGGGAGCCGTTACTTATTTATTGTGCTTTCAATTTTATTAGAAAAAATGCTTTCTCGTGGTGATTATGTTCGTCAACATTCTAAAATAAAAACTCTAAACAACAAAGAAAAATAAAATCATGCTCAATAAAGATGTAAAATCAAACCAACAAGAATATCTCCAAAAATTATATCAAAATCGTTTTGATTTAAAACAACAAAAGGCTAAACTTGAACTGTGGAAAATACTCATAAAAAATTTTCTGCAAAAGTATATTCATCAGGATTATGATATTTTAGATATTGGTGGAGGATACTGTGAATTTATTAATAATATTCAAGCCAAAACCAAGTATTTAATAGACCTCAATCCTAGTGCCAAAAATTTTGCAGATAGTAATGTTAACGTTTTAAACATTAATATTCTGAGTCTATCTGATCAAAAACAAATTGACCAAAAATTTGACTACATTTTTATTTCCAATTTCTTTGAACACTTAAATAATAAAGAAGAACTGATTGAAGTTTTAGCTTTTTGTTTTGAAATTTTAAAACCTAGTGGTTCTTTACTGGTAATACAGCCTAATTTCAAATATTCCTATAAAGAATATTATGATTTTATTGATCATCAATTACCAATAACTCACTTATCTTTAGAAGAATTATTGAAAACTATTGGCTATAAAATTGATGTGATCATTCCTCGTTTTCTTCCTTTTTCTACTAAAGGAAGACCATTTTCTCCAAATTTATTAAAAATTTATCTCATGATTCCTTTCTTTTGGAAAATCTTGGGAGGACAAATGTTTATAAAAGCATCTAAACCTTGATAATTAAGTAGGTATCTAAAAATCATGACTCATAAAATTCTCATTCCTGGAGGGGCTGGTTTTGTTGGCAGCTCCCTTGCTATAGGTTTAAAAAAACAATATCCAGATTGGCAAATTATCACCTTAGATAATCTTAAACGCAGAGGCTCAGAGTTAAATTTATATCGATTTAAAAAGCATAATATTGATTTTATTCACGGAGATATTCGCTCTTCATCCGACCTTGATCCGCAAATTTTAGACATAGATACAATTATAGATTGTTCAGCAGAACCTTCTGTATTAGCAGGATTTAGTTCACCTCAGTATGTACTACAAACTAATTTAATCGGCACAATTAATATCTTAGAATTGGCTAGACAAACTCAATCTCGGTTATTATTTCTCTCTACTAGTCGAGTTTATCCAGTTGAATCTTTAAAAAATATTAATATTATTGAATTAGATACCCGGTTAGAAATAGCTACAAATCAACTAATAACAGGTATTTCTGGTGAAGGTGTAGCAGAAAATTTCCCCTTAACAGGTTATCGTACTCTTTATGGTACAACTAAATTAGCCTCAGAATTGCTGATTGAAGAATACAGAAATGCTTATAATATACAAGCAATTATTAATCGTTGTGGCGTATTAACTGGACCTTGGCAAATGGGAAAAGTAGATCAGGGAGTATTTGTTTTGTGGGTAGCGGCTCATTATTTTGGTAAATCTTTAAGTTATATTGGCTATGGTGGTCAAGGAAAACAAGTGAGAGATTTACTGCATATTGATGATTTACTGAGTTTAGTAACATATCAATTAGAAAATTTTTCTGAATTAGATGGAGATGTCTTAAATGTTGGTGGAGGTAAAGAAAATAGTCTTTCTTTATTAGAAACTACTCAAATTTGTGAACAAATCACTGGAAAATCTATTGAAATTAAGTCAATAAAAGAAGAAAGACCTGGGGATATTCCTATTTTTATCACAGATTCTGCTCAAATTATGCAAAAAACTGGATGGAAACCCAAAATTAATCCTCAACAAACTTTGCAAGATATTTTTAATTGGATTAAAGATAATGAAATAATTTTGCAATCTGTGTTATCCTAAAAAAACTGTAATTTTTGATTTGATTTATACATTAATGTTCATCAAGGAGTTTTTATGTCCACAGTAATTATCACAGGATCTGCTGGGTTAATTGGTTCAGAGTCAGTACATTTTTTTGCAGAAAAAGGTTTTAATATTGTAGGTATAGATAATGATATGAGAGCTTTTTTCTTTGGTGAAAATGCTTCCACTAGTTGGAATCGTAATTTACTACAGGAAAAATATGGCGATCGCTATCAACATCATAACATTGATATTCGTGATCAGGAAGGCATTGGAAATTTATTTAAAGAATATTCTTCTGATATTAGTTTAATTATACATACTGCCGCTCAACCTTCTCATGATTGGGCTGCAAGAGATCCTCATACTGATTTTACAGTAAATGCTAATGGCACTTTAGTATTATTAGAGGCTACGCGTCAATATTGTCCTCATGCAGTTTTTATCTTTACTTCTACTAATAAAGTCTATGGAGATACTCCCAACTTTTTACCTTTACAAGAGTTAGAATCTAGATGGGAAATCGCAGAAAATCATCAATATTATCAAGGAATTGATGAATCAATGACAATTGATAATTCTAAACATTCTCTTTTTGGTGCTTCTAAGGTTGCTGCTGATATTTTAGTTCAAGAATATGGTAAATATTTTGATATGAAAACTGTTAGTTTTCGTGGTGGTTGTTTAACAGGTCCAAATCATTCTGGTACTCAACTACATGGATTTTTAGCTTATTTAATGAAATGTACTATTTTGGGTGATGCTTACACCATATTTGGTTATCAAGGTAAACAAGTAAGAGACAATATCCATAGTTATGATTTAGTTAATGCTTTTTACCATTTCTATCAAAATCCCAGATGTGGAGAAGTTTACAATATAGGAGGTTCTCGGCATAGTAATTGTTCTATGCTAGAAGTGATCGCTATTTGTGAAAAATTAACAGATAACAAACTAAATTATAGCTATTCTGAACAAAATCGCTCTGGTGATCATATTTGGTATATTTCAGATGTAAGTAAATTTCAAAACCATTATCCTCAATGGGAATACAAATATAATATTGATAACATACTACAGGAAATTTATCATGGACAATTAGCAAGAAAAATAAGTTAATTTAATTGAAAGCTACTTACAAATGAGGAGTCAAATTACCATCTCTCAACATCATTAAATGCAGTACCCAGAAAAAATCGCTATTGTTTTAGCAACCTTCAACCCAAATTTAGAATATTTACAAAAACAGATACAATCAATTAAAAATCAAGATTATAAAAACTGGGTGTGTTATATTGTTGATGATTGTTCTGAAACAGAATACCAAATAGCTATTCAAGAAATAATTGCTAAAGACTCGCGCTTTGTTTGTCATTTTCACAAGCATAACCTTCATCATTATTACAACTTTGAAAGAGGCTTAAATTATTGTTTTGAAGATGGAAATATTACAGCAATTGCACTTGCAGATCAGGATGATATATGGTATCCAGAAAAATTGAATATTTTAATAAAAACATTGCGTTCTGAACAAGCAATTTTAGTACATTCAGATTTACAAATGATAGATAGTAATGATGAAATTATTCATGATTCTACCTGGAATTTTGAAGGAAGAAACCCTGAGAAATTCTCCACAGATTTATTGTTACTTCGTAATGTAGTAACAGGATGTTCTGTCTTATTTTGTAGTTCTCTACTTAAAGAAATACTTCCATTTCCAGAACAGGAAAAGATTAGCTGGTATCATGATTGGTGGATTGCTTTAGTTGCAGCGCAGAAAGGCAAAATTGTTCATATTCACCAACCTTTAGTTAGCTATAGAATTCATGGTTTAAATAATGTCGGAGTTACGCGCGATGCAGGTAAAATTTATCCTGAGTTATCAGCATGGATAAGTAAAAATTTTAAAATTACTGGTAATAGCTATTTAGTTCATCGCAACTTTAGTCAAGCTTTTTATGAGCGTTTTCAGCAAGAGCTAGATGATGAAAATTGGTCTAATCCTTTTGATGATAAGAAACTGGATTTTGGTGTGAATATATTAAAATTATTTGGTAAAAGTTTATTAATGGGTTATAATTCTGAAGGTATAGCATTAAAAATTTGGGTATTAAAAATCATATTTGATTTGAAAAAAATCATCAAATCATATTCATTAAAAATTAACAAACATTACAACAAGAGAAAATGACGAAAAAAGTATCAATTATTTTAGTTAACTATAATGGTGCTGAGGTTTTGCCAGATTGTTTAAATTCTATATCTAAATTTTTCACCAAGGATAATTCAGAAGTAATTGTAGTTGACAATGCTTCTGAAGATTTTAGTCCAGATTTTGTAGCTAAAAATTTTCCTGATATTCACCTAGTTAGATTACCAGTAAATCGCGGATTTGGAGCAGGAAATAATGCTGGTGCAAAAGTAGCTAAAGGAGAATTTTTATTTTTATTAAATACCGATACCATAATTACCAGTAACATATTGCCACATCTGATTAATTTAATGGAAGAAAATCCAGAAGTAGGAATTATAGGACCTAAACTTTTATTTCCAGATGGCAGTTTTCAAATCTCGTTTTCACCAAAAATCAGTATTAAAGGTGAGATAGAAGCTAAGAAATTACAGAGTTATGCTCAGTTTCCAACTAAGTTAAATCCTTTAGAGCAGGATTTTAAACAAATTAAAGAAGTAGATATTGTTGTGGGAGCAGCACTTTTTATTCGTGCAGATTTATTTCATTCACTGGGTGGTTTTGATGAAAATTTTTTCATGTATTTTGAAGAGTCTGATTTATGTCAAAGAGTCAAAAATAAAGGTTATAAAATTTTATATACACCCCAAGTATCTTTAATTCATATTCGAGGACATTCTGTAAACAAGATTGCCAATAAAATGGTTGTAGAATATAGACTCAGCCAAATATATTACTATAAAAAGCATCGTCCTCTGTGGGAAAGATTGATTTTACGAGTTTACCTTTTCACAAAATTTTTATATGAATTTGTGATTACATCAAATTCTTATTCTTGGGAGATTGTTAAGTTAGTATTGAGATATAAATAATAATCTTGATAAATAGAAGGATTGGTTAATGAACACACTAAATAATTCATCCTGTCATCAATTAATCCTAAATTTAGCCATTATCTTCTCCCAACCAACCGGCATCAGCAACTATGCTTTAAATCTGTTACCATATTTAAAATATCTCCAACCTACCCTATTAACAGCGCAAAATTACCCTGAATTCAACTGCTACACCATCCCCAATAATCTTACACCCGCTGACGGTATTAAGGGACATTTAAACCGTCTCATCTGGACACAATTCCAACTACCCAAAATATACACAAACCTT
>NZ_BJCE01000235.1:0-8417 GCF_005402885.1 Sphaerospermopsis reniformis | reverse complement strand
CTCTTTTAGGTGTTTTAACAGCTTTTCTCTCTGTTCTTGAGACAGATGGTTTTTTGCTGGCATAATTCAGAAGCGATCGCTTAGTTACTTAATTCCCTATTATACAATCTAGCTGCACAACAGCTTAAATCTAATAATCAACCTAATAATCAACCTAATAATCAATTTTCCAACATACCGGAAAAAATAGCATATTTATCAGGAGAAAATCACTACTTTCAAGGTAAAAGCTATATATTAAACGTGATTGAAAAACCTGGTAATGCACAAATAGAAATTAGAAATAACACATATATTGATTTATATATTAAAACAGGAAGTAATACAGAACAACGGCAAAAAGTCTTAAATAATTGGTATCGTCAACAATTAAAAATACAAATTCCCCCATTAATAGCTAAATGGGAAAAAATCATAGGTGTAAATATTAACGAATGGGGAATAAAAACCATGAAAACAAAATGGGGAACTTGCAATGTACAAGCTAAACGCATTTGGTTAAATTTAGAACTCGCAAAAAAACCTATTCATTGTTTAGAATATGTAGTAGTGCATGAAATTACCCACCTGTTAGAACGCACCCATAACGCTAAATTTCAAGCTTTAATGGATCAATTTATGCCAAAGTGGCGAGAATATAAAAAAGAATTGAATAACAATAACTAACTAACTAATTTGTTACCAAAAACGTAACCAACCCAAACTTGTATTTAGACAATGCCAAACTATCAATAGGAGTTAAATCTCCCAGATGTTTTAGTAACTGTTAACTGTTAAAAGTTGACAGTAGATAATTGATTGATTTTTTTGAGGAGTGTGCATTTTATGTCTAGAAATACCTTATCAATTTCTTCCCTTCATATCAAGAACCTGGGAAAAATTCTTTATTCTACCTTATTAATATGTATGATATTTGCCCTACCAGCATCAGCCGAAGAAAAAGCCAAATTATGGCGCACCTTAACCGTTAGCGGAAGTGGAGTAGAAAGAATTGCTACCACCTTATCACAAGTTAGTTTAGGTGTAGAAGTGCAAGGAAAAACAGCCGAAGAAGTACAAAAAGAAGCCGCCCGCAAGTCATCTGCCGTAGTCGCCTTACTTAAAAGCCGCAATGTCGAGAAATTAGAAACCACAGGAGTGCGGCTAAACCCAGTTTATAGTTATACCAACAACGTCCAAAGAATTACAGGTTATGCAGCCAGCAACACCGTGAGTTTTCGCTTTCCCACCGATAAAGTCGGTACATTATTAGATGAAGCAGTCAAAACCGGAGCAACCCAAATTAATGGTATTAGTTTTGTCGCCACAGATGAAGCTATTAGCAACGCCCAAAAACAAGCATTAAAAAAAGCTACCCAGGATGCCCAACAACAAGCCGATGCAGTTCTTGACACCTTGGGTTTTCAACCAAAAGAAATAGTGAGTATTCAAATTAATGGGGCAAGTGCGCCCCCACCACCAATGTTACAACGGGTTGAAATTGCTAAAGCAAACCTCGCCGATGCTTCCACCCCCATAGTCGGTGGTGAACAAGAAGTACAAGCATCTGTTACTTTGCAAATTAGTTATTAGGAACAGGGAATAGGGAACAGGGAACAGGGAACAGGGAACAGGGAACAGGAAATATTTATCTTTATTCTGACTCCTGACTCCTGACTCCTGACTCTTGACTCCTGACTCCTGACTCCTGACTCCTGACTCCTGACTCCTGCACCTAAAAATTCTCTGGAGACATATCCCCCATAGCCGCCTCAGCATCACGCTTAGAACCGAGTAATTCTAGTTGGTCTACATAAATGACTGGCTTTGAACGATTAACACCTGTTTGGCGATCGCTCCAACTATCAAATTTCAGAGAACCTTTAACCCCAATTAAACTTCCTTTACGCACATAATTACCTGCTACTTCCGCAGTTTTTCCCCACAGTTCCAAATTAAACCAGTCTGGTTGATCACTATTTTTTGTTTTTCTATTAACCGCTAAAGTTAACTCACATTTAACCTTTCCCGACTCAAAATACCTGATATTCGGATCGCCACCTACACGTCCAACAAGAGTGACAACATTAATGCTCATGGGTCTTACCTTAGTCTTCAATTACTGTTAAACTTGAGTACGATTGTACTGATTAATTTTTGATCTTATAATAACCAATTGTAAAAACCTGGAAAATATGTTAAGTAATTAACAATCATATATGTTAATTGTCCCAGATGCTTTAAAAATTACTGGTAATTATTGCCATTATACGGTTAAGTTCAGTAAATATGAGAAGAGAGAAAATAAGATGACTGCTACAGCCATCAACATTGACAAAAATTATAGAAAAAAATAGTCTGATTTACTGGAGTCAGGCAAAGAAATATCATAAAATCCAGGAAAATTAAATCTCACTCTTATCAATTAACACTCACAAATTAGCGCATATAGGGGGCATAGATACGCGTGGGTCTTTTTCGTAACTTTCGCTCATCATGGGATATGGGTATCGACCTCGGTACAGCCAACACCCTAGTTTATGTATCTGGTAAAGGAATTGTACTACAAGAACCGTCAGTAGTTGCCATTGATCAAAATGAAAAAATAGCACTAGCAGTAGGAGAAGATGCCAAAAAAATGCTCGGACGGACACCGGGTAATGTAATAGCGGTTCGCCCCCTGCGTGATGGTGTCATTGCTGATTTTGAGACGGCCGCACTGATGCTAAAAAGCTTTATCCAGCGAGTAAATGAAGGTAAGTCACTGATTTTACCACGGATAGTCATTGGTATTCCCAGCGGTGTTACAGGGGTAGAAAGACAAGCTGTAATGACTGCCGCTTCTCACGGAGCCAGGGAAGTATATTTAATTGATGAACCAATAGCAGCAGCCATTGGTGCTGGTTTACCAGTCGCCGAACCCACCGGTAACATGATCATTGATATTGGAGGAGGAACAACAGAAGTAGCTGTACTCAGTTTACAAGGAACAGTCATCAGCGAATCAGTACGTATTGCCGGAGATGAATTAACAGACTCAATTATTCAGTATATGAAAAAAGTTCATAACCTGGTAATTGGTGAAAGAACAGCAGAAGACATCAAAATTCGCATTGGTTCTGCCTATCCTACCGACGATGATCACGATGCTATTATGGAGGTTCGCGGTTTGCACCTGCTTTCTGGATTACCAAGAACTGTTATAATCAAAAGCCCAGAAATTCGAGAAAGTATGTTGGAAGCATTATCAGTAATTATAGAAGCTGTCAAACGCACACTAGAACGGACACCACCAGAACTAGCAGCAGATATTATTGACAGAGGAATTATGTTAGCAGGTGGGGGCGCATTACTTAAAGGGATAGATACCTTAATTAGTCATGAAACAGGTATAGTCACTCATATTGCAGCAGATCCTTTAAGTTGTGTTGTCCTGGGTACAGGTCGTGTGCTAGAAAACTTCAAGCAGCTAGAAAGGGTATTCAGCGGACACTCTCGCAATATGTAGGCAAAAGCGAAAACAAGATAATGGATTCTGTAGCTATAGCTATAAAATAATATAGCCACCACTATTTTAATATAGCAGTTAGCAGTTAGCAGTCAGCAGTCAGCTTTTAAAACTCCTATCTGTTATACAGCAGGTTACAGAACAATGAGGTACAAAATCTAAATTGAAACCTATACACTTTCACCAGTCTTACTCCTGACTCCTGACTCCTGCAAGGGCGAAGCATTCGGGCAATCAATGATCAATTTTTCTCACAGCTTATTTTCCTGCAAGGGCGAAGCATTCGGGCAATCAATGATCAATTTTTCTCACAGCTTATTTTCCGAATGCTTCGCCCCTACTTCGCCCCTACTTCGCCCCTACTTCGCCCCTACGACTCCTGACTTCTTAATTCTGCTCTATCTTAAATAATTTATCAAATATAAACAGGCATAAATGTTTACGGCACGCCGTTGGTGGGAAAATAAAGGATTACAAATCGTTTTGTTAGCACTAGTCTTTGGTAGTGCTTGGACACTACGACAGACTCAAGGGGCGCTAGTGATGGAGATATATCTAGGTATTGCCACTCCATTAAAGACGTTGCAGCCAGGAAACACTCCTGAAAATCGCATCCGTGAAGCCAAGTTATTGGAATTGCAAACCCGGATAGTAGAGCTAGAAAGCCAAAATCAAAAACTACAAAGTTTATTGGGATACGTAGAGAAAGAACCACTTGCAAAACGCCCAATAGTAGCCAGGGTAATAGGACGCAGTGCTGGCCATTGGTGGCAGCAAGTAACCTTAAATAGTGGCACAAAAGCAGGTATTCAGAAAGGTTTTGTGGTCAAAGCAGAAGGCGGTTTAGTGGGTTTAGTAGAAAGCGTCACTTCCAATACTAGCCGTGTATTATTAGTTAGCGATCTGAAAAGTCAAGTAGGTGTCACTATTAGCCGTACATCTGCTAAAGGAGTTTTACGAGGTGATTCTTCCGGCGAAGGAGTGCTAGAGTTTTATGAAAAAGTCCCCAATGTCAAAGTTGGAGATTTAGTTTCTACCTCTACTTACAGTCAGAAATTTCCCGCTGGTGTACCAGTAGGCAGAATCAAATCTTTAGATTTAAAGAAACTCCCCACCTCAGTAGCCAAAGTTGAATTATTCCCACCAATACGCTATTTAGATTGGGTAACAGTATATCCAGGTTCAGAAAATACAGATCCGGAACAACCAAACTAAGAGGTGACTGGGGACTGGGAAAGAAAATTGTATCACCAATCACCGATCACCAATTACCTGAAAAATTGAGCAAAACCATGAAAATTCCTGGATTTCCTGGCAGCACAAGCAAGAAAGCAAGAAAGCCAGTCCGCAAATCCAAATCCTTAATTCCCCAACTAACAGATTGGCATCCCTGGCTACGTCAAGTCATGGATTGGACAGTGACATCTGGCTCAGTGCTGTTATGTTTATTGATGTTGCCAACTCGATTCCCAGGCATGGAATTATTGGGTATTGGACCTAACTGGTTACTGATTTGGGTAGTAGCGTGGAGTGTGAAACGCTCTATATTTGCAGGTGCATTGGCAGGTATCATTTTAGGTCTACTGCAAGATGCTTTGACAGCGCCTCACCCGTCCCATGCCATCAGTTTAGGAATTGTAGGAATGCTGACCAGCCTAATTCAAAAGCAACGTTTTATTCAAGAAGACTTTATTTCTATTGCTTTAATTGTCTTTGGCATGGCGGTGGTGTCAAATACTATTTTGGCATTGCAATTTTCTTTGATGGGTGGTAGCTGTGGTGCAGAATGTTTCCGCAAAGCGGAAGACATCTGGATATATTACCAACGTGTGGCCTTAGCTTCTGCTATTCTTAGTAGTCTATGGGCTCCTGTGTTTTATTACCCTCTCAATCGTTGGTGGCAAAAAATGAAATTAATTCATAATTCATAAAACAGGGAACAGGAGGCAGGAGGCAGGAGGTAGGAGGCAGGAGCAAAATAAATATTTCTTGCTCCCTGTTCCCTGTTCCCTATTTTTTGACTTTTGACTTTTAATTTTCTTCCCCACTCACCAGTCACCAGTCACCAGTCACCAATCCCCAATCCCCAGTCCCCAGTCCCCAATCCCCAATCCCCAATCCCCAATCCCCAATCACCTCTTCCCCAGTCACAATGTCCTCAAATATGGTAAGTAGTGAATTTGATTCCCTGATGATGCAACGGTGTTTGCAATTAGCCCGGCGTGCTTTGGGACGCACTTCACCAAATCCATTGGTGGGGGCGGTGGTTGTCAAAGATGGGGAAATTGTCGGGGAAGGTTTTCATCCCCGTGCAGGTGAACCTCATGCCGAAGTTTTTGCCCTCCGAGCCGCAGGAGAAAAAGCTCGTGGCGCTACAATTTATGTCAGCCTCGAACCCTGTAACCATTACGGACGCACTCCTCCCTGTTCCGAAGGCTTAATCAAAGCAGGTGTATCTAAGGTAGTTGTGGGTATGGTCGATCCTAACCCTTTGGTAGCAGGAGGTGGTATTGCTCGTTTACGTGATGCGGGAATAGAAGTAGTCGTAGGGGTGGAAGAAGAAGCTTGTCAAAAACTAAATGAAGGTTTTATCCATCGCATTCTCTACAAACGTCCTTTAGGCATTTTGAAATATGCTATGACCCTGGATGGCAAAATTGCTACTAATTCTGGTCATAGTGCTTGGATCACAAATCCCGATGCCCGCAGCGAAGTACATCAACTCAGGGCAGCTTGTGATGCTGTCATTGTCGGTGGTAATACCGTTAGACAGGATAATCCTTATTTAACAACTCATCAGCAAGAAGGATATAATCCTTTGCGGGTGGTGATGAGTCGCAGTTTGAATTTGCCAGAAAATGCCCGTCTGTGGGAAGTGGCGGAAGCTCATACTTTGGTGTTAACAGCAGTAGGCAGTTCCCCAGATTTTCAACAGATGTTGCTTAACAGGGGTGTGGAAGTGGTGGAATTTCCCTTGCTCACACCAGATCATGTTATGGCTTATCTATATGGGCGTGGTTTTTGCAGCGTATTATGGGAATGCGGAGGAACTTTAGCCGCAAGTGCGATCGCTCAAAATGCAGTCCAAAAAATTCTGGCTTTTATCGCTCCTAAAATCATTGGTGGTCGTCATGCTCCTACACCCGTAGGTGATTTAGGTTTTACTTCTATGACAGAAGCTATACCCCTAGAAAGAGTTAATTGGCGTGTCGTCGGTTCTGACTGTTTAGTTGAAGGTTATTTACCACAAAAAAGTCAGTAGTTATTAGTTATTAGTCATTAGTTATTAGTCATTAGTTATTAGTCATTAGTTATTAGTCATTAGTTATTAGTCATTGGTTATTTTTCCCAATCACCAATCACCAATACCCTATGACTGTTGACGTTCATAAGCAAGATCACGGATAAGACTGAGCCGAGCGCGGATGTAGTCACAAAGAAAATCTATTTCATGGGGATCTAATAGGGCTTGTTTTGTGGTCTGTTTGACTAACCACTGTACCAAGCTGGCATCGTCCAGCTGCAAAAGAGTTACAGTTTGAGCAGCTTCAACTATAGACCAAAGCTGACGCATAATTGTAGGAGTCATTAGACCTCTATTTAATTATTTAGCTTAGTTTTTTCCAGATTACACAATTTCGATATTAGCTGACTCAATAAATGTACAAGTTGAGATAACTATTATTAAAGGCTTAACAAACTGATTTATATCTTGATAAAGTTTAAAAAATATTAATTATCAAAAATTAACTTTACAATAGTTTACCTAACTTAGATAAACTTTATAGCAGAAGTGTTGAATGTTAAGATTTTGAGGATATTGTCCAATTTGTGCATTGGTATCAGTGATACCAAATTTGAGCAATTAATGACTCTATTCTCAATAGACAATAGGTTTTACCTGGGTAAAACGCCAAGATTGTAAAGTTGTATTCCAGGATTCAACACTTGTGATATTTAGATAATATAAAATTTTACATAATTACTTCTAGTCCATGCTATAAAATAAATTAGAGTGGGAATTGGTAATTGGTAATTGGTAATTGGTAATTGGTAATTGGTAAATTTAATCCTGAAAATCCTCACATCCTGAAAATCCTGATTCTGACAATCAATTTATATTTTTGAGTTCTTATGCAAACCAAAAACAAATTCTCCTGGTTTGATGTATCTGATGAAGTCAAAGAACTATTAATATTAGCCGCCAAAACATGGGAAAATACAGAAGAATCAGCCAAATATATGCAGCAAGCTTTAGCTAAAACCGGAGAAAATACAGATGTTTTAGTTGCAGCTTACAGATATTTTTATTACAAAAATAATTATAGTTTAGCACTGACAACAGCCGAAAAAATAATTGCTAAAATCAAAGAAATAGAGAATTTACCTCATAATTGGGAAGAACTGCAACCAATCCTACAGCAAAGAAAAGAAGAACCCAATATCAGATTATTCTTAAATGCTTATGCTGCTTCTGGTTTAGTTGTAGCTAAACTAGGAAAGTTAGAACAAGCTAAAGAAATCAGTACCAAAATTCAAGGTATTGATAATAAAAATGATTTTGGTGCTAGTATTCTTTTCGATATTTTAACCCGTCCCCCAGAAGAAGACGAATAATTCTTAATTCGTAATTACAGATCACAAAATTACTAATCATGAACAATTGGTTTTCTCTCAACCCAATATCTTATCAATTTTTGTCATTATCTACACCTAATACCATTATTTTACCAGGACAACCGGAAAAGCCTCCAATTCCTGAAATTAGAAATCCTCAAGCTAATCCTCCTATGGTTTTTTTACCTAAATAGGGTTTGCTGAATAAACCTAAAACCTTGATATATCAAAGGTTAGAGGCTGATAAACACAGAAATTAGTGCAAGGGTTTTGAAGGGTATACCGGAAAAAGTGTGCATTTTTTGGGATTTCA
>NZ_BJCE01000234.1:0-8457 GCF_005402885.1 Sphaerospermopsis reniformis | reverse complement strand
ATGGTGTACCTCAAGATAGAGATAGAATTATTTTAATAGGTTTTAAAAATAATCTGCTCAATTGTATGGAAATTGATGATTTTACCTTTCCTTGGGAAGAATATATTTTATATCCTCAAAATCAAGTGTTTGCATATTCTTGGAATAAAACCGAACCTTTTAAAGAAAATTCTATCACCTATTGTCCTGATAATATTCCCCAAGAATTAACTGTTGAATATTGGTTTATAAAAAATAATGTGCTTAATCATCCTAATTCAAAACATTATTTTCACCCACGAGCAGGTATCACTAAATTTTTAACTATTGCTGAAGGAGATGATTCTAAAAAATCATTTAAACGTTTGCACCGATGGCGTTATTCTCCTACAGCTTGTTATGGAAATAATGAAGTACATTTACATCCTTACAAAGTGCGACGTATTTCTGTATCTGAAGCTTTAGCTATTCAATCTTTACCCGCTAATTTTTCACTTCCAGAAAATATGTCACTTACGAATATGTTTAAAACCGTGGGTAATGGTGTTCCGTACTTAGCAGGGAAAGCATTAGCTCAAAGTATACTTGATTTTTTGTATATTAAAAAGTTTTCTGACTCCTGACTCCTCCAAATATGATTTAATAGAGAAGAAACATCTTAAATTTTCATAAAGATTAATAATCCCTAACTGGCAGACTTAACAATGGCAGCAGACTCCCCCAACATTGATATTGCGCCATTTATCGATCACTCCCTGCTATTACCAACTACTACCCCAAAGCAGGTTGAAAGATGGTGTGAAGAAGCATATAGATTTAATTTTGCATCGGTTTGTATCCATCCCTGTTATGTCAAACAAGCTGCCCAACTGCTGCACAACAAAAACCCCCAAGTTTGTACTGTGATTGGTTTTCCTACTGGTTTGACGACTTCAGCCGTGAAGTTATATGAAGCGCAAGAAGCTGTGGAAAATGGTGCAACAGAGTTAGATTTGGTGATTAACTTAGGTTGGTTGAAAGCAGGTAAAAGCGAGGAAGTACACCAGGAAATTGCTACAATTTGTGAAGAAACTGGAAAACCTGTAAAGGTAATTTTAGAAACCAGTTTACTCACGGATGCAGAAAAAAAACTTGCAGCCGAACTAGCTATGGATGCGGGTGCTGCATTCTTAAAAACCAGTACAGGTTGGAATGGAGGAGCAACTGTAGCAGATGTACGCCTATTAAAAGAAATAGCACGGGACAGGGTGGGAATTAAAGCATCAGGAGGGATTCGCACCCATAACGACGCTTTAGATTTAATTATGGCTGGTGCTACCAGATTAGGAACATCTCGCGGTATAGACTTACTGCGTCAGCGCGATCGCCAAGAAGAGGTGACTGGTGATTAGGGACTGGGGACTGGGGACTGGGTAAAAATAACTAATGACTGGTGACTAATGAGTAGAACTTATCAAGCAACTGGTATTAATCTGAAAACCCAGGCATTAGGAGAGTCAGATAAAATAGTGACAATTTTAACCAAAGAATTTGGTTTGATTCGGGCGATCGCTCCTGGTTCACGGAAACATAACTCCAGTCTGGGTGGGAGAAGTGGAATGTTTGTAGTTAATCAACTGCTCATTTCTCAAGGGCGATTATCACAACCAGCTACATCAACTCTCAATAGAATTACTCAAGCCGAAACTATAAAAACCTACCCAGGTCTAACCAAAGACTTGGGAAAATTAGCTGCTAGTCAATATTTAGCGGAAATAGTTCTGTGTCAAGCTTTAAGCGAACATCCCCAAGAAGAACTTTATGAGGTACTTAACGAACATCTCCAGCGTTTAGAAGCTTTACCAAAAAATCAAGGACAAGATGTAGTAGCATATTTAGCGCATGGAGTATTTCACCTCCTAGCTTTAGCAGGATTAACCCCACAAGTGCAATTTTGTTGCTTAACCCAGCGTCCCCTAACTCCAGACCTGACCAACCCCAACTGGCAAGCAGGTTTTAGCATTGCTGCGGGGGGAACAGTTTGCTTACAAGCGTGGGAACAGTTAAGAAAACAAAGGGAACGGCAAAAACAGGAAGAAAGAAAACAGGAAGCAGAAATTTCTCCATCGGCCAATAATTCCCCCAAAGCGGGTTATCAAACCCTTTTCCATCACCAAGACCTACCAAAAATTTCCCGTCGTTTGGGTGCAAAAGAATTAGAAATGCTCCAACATTTGTCCCAACCAGGGATAATGCAAATAGATGCAGCCGCAGATGATGGCTGGTTATCTGTTGAGCAAATTTTGCGCCAGTACACCCAGTATCACCTGGGTCGCCCTATTCGCTCTGCCACATTGATAGATTCTTATTTTGCCGCTAACCATGATGCAATCGTCTGATTTGGATCGAAAAATTCAGCCTTTATCACCTAGCCAAGCTAACAACAAGAATAGGGTATCAGAATCTTCAAGACCTAATCATTTAAGTTCTGTTTCACCCCTCAACTCTGGCAAAATTAATAGTCCAGAAATGTCTCTCAAAGAAGTTGCTGATGAGAAAAATTTGACATCAGAACTTGATGTGAATATACCTCAACCATCAGATATAGATTCACCAATTTCAGGAACAAGTAATGGTGAAAATGGTAAGGTTAATACTAAGGTTAATATTACGGAAAAAAGTTTACAAGTAACATCACCCCTAGAAACAGAAACATTACCATTAAACGGTTCTGGTTCAGGTAGAAATTCAGCATCAAGTGATGTGGAAGAAAAGGGATTTTTTCCTGTATTAAAAAACCCAAATTTCCTAGCACTGTGGGGAGGACAAGTTTTTTGTCAACTGGCTGATAAAGTATATCTAGTATTGATGATTGCTTTGATTAACAGTGAGTTTCAACAAGGTGGTCAAAGTATCAGTGCTTGGGTGTCAGCGTTAATGATGATCTTTACCATTCCCGCAGTTTTGTTTGGTTCAGTGGCTGGTGTGTTTGTGGATCGCTGGTCAAAAAAAGCTGTATTGGTAGCATCAAATATTTGGCGCGGTATCCTCGTTTTAGCAATTCCTTTTTTACTGTGGTTAACCCATGATTGGCAGCCTGTGGGAGTTTTGCCAGTGGGTTTTTTAATGATCTTACTGGTGACTTTTTTGGTTTCCACATTAACACAGTTTTTCGCACCAGCAGAACAAGCAGCCATTCCTTTAGTGGTGGAAGAAAAACATTTACTTTCTGCTAATTCCCTGTACACAACAACGATGATGGCATCGGTAATTGTTGGTTTTGCTGTGGGCGAACCAGTGTTAGTTTTAGCTGATAGTATTTGGGCAAAATTTGGCGGTAGTGGGGGACTAGGTAAAGAAATTTTAGTTGGTGGTTGTTATGCGATCGCTGGCATGATTTTATTCCTCCTCAAAACCAACGAAAAACCGCACTCGCCAGAAACAGAATTTCCTCACGTTTTTGAAGACCTGCGGGACGGTTTACGTTACCTCAAAGAAAATCACCGCGTCCGCAATGCTCTTTTACAATTAATTATCTTATTTTCTGTGTTTGCAGCTTTAACCGTTCTCGCCGTTCGCATGGCAGAAATTATCCCTAATTTAAAAGCTTCCCAATTCGGTTTTTTACTTGCAGCGGGTGGTGTTGGTATTGCAGGAGGCGCGACAATTCTCGGCCAATTTGGTCAACGTTTTTCCTATCGACAACTTAGCCTCTGGGGTTGTCTGGGTATGGCTGCATCTTTAGTTGGTCTTTCACTCTTCACAACCCAGCTATCGCTAGTGCTGCTTTTCATAACTTTATTAGGTGTGTTTGGCGCTTTGGTTGGTATTCCCATGCAAACCGCTATCCAAACCGAAACACCCCCAGAAATGCGCGGTAAAGTGTTTGGACTGCAAAATAATGTGGTTAATATTGCCCTGACTCTACCTTTAGCTTTAGCAGGTGTAGCGGAAACTTTCATTGGCTTAAAATCAGTCTTTTTGTCCTTGGCTGTGATCGTCTTTTTCGGAGGTATCTTCACCTGGTATAACTCCCGTACCTAGTTATCAGTTAGTCAATCATCAAAAAGTTAATAAAATCACTGGTTTTCGTGCTAAACTTAATCCAGCGAAAATTCAGGACATACTTGCTGAGGATTAATGAAACCTGATCCTAATTGATTGGCGATCAAGTTGATTAATTCCCAACTTAAAAACACCACAAATAAAGCCATAAATTTGCTATTTGACTTGGCTGATAGCTGGGATATTTAATAAAGATATGGCATTAATTTATTGATGCACAAAAAGCAGCAAGTATCACGGGATAAAAACAGCTAAGTATAAAACCCCAATCATTTCAAACCGATTTTATCAACAGCTAATTAAAGAATGCGTATAGCCTGGATTGGAAAAAAATCACCCTTTTGCGGTAATGTCACCTATAGTCGGGAAATTACAAATGGATTATTAGATAGGGGACATGATGTAAGTTTTCTTCACTTTGCTCAAGACGACTCTGAACCAGATAACTGGCCAAATTTTAAAGAAGTTCCCCTACCTTTTATTTATAAGTCCCAAGTTTACACACTTCCCGCTTTTAATGCCACTAAGGTTTTAAAAGACGCATTGCGGGAAATACAACCACAAATAGTCCATGCTTCCTTGACTTTATCCACTCTGGACTTTGTTTTACCAGAAATTTGCAAAGAATTAAATTTACCCCTGATTGCTACTTTTCACACTCCCTTTGCTGGTAAAGGAGCAAAATTAATTTCTGGTACGCAACTTTTAGCTTATCAGCTATACGCACCTTTTTTAGATAATTATGATAAGGTGATCGTATTTTCCCAAATTCAACGAGAATTATTAGCAAAAATGGGAGTTAGGGAAGAAAAAATCGCCGTTATTCCTAATGGTGTTGATACTGTTAAATATTCCCCTGGGGTTTCCCATATCAAACAAGAATTTAATGCTGAACGTTTGTTTGTTTACCAAGGCCGTATTGCACCGGAAAAAAATGTAGAATCCCTATTACGAGCTTGGAAACAGTCAGATATGGCTGCTAGTAGTAAGCTTTTAATAGTGGGTAATGGTCCTTTGAGAGCATCTTTAGAACCATTTTATGGCTCAGAATATGGCATTATCTGGTTAGGTTTTGTGGCCAGTGAACAACGCCGTATAGAAATTTTACGGGGGGCAGATGTATTTATTTTACCTTCTTTGGTAGAGGGTTTATCCCTGTCTTTGTTAGAAGCAATGTCCTGTGGTTTAGCTTGTTTAGCTACTGATGTCGGTGCAGATGGGGAGGTATTGGAAAAAGGTGCTGGGGTAGTAATTAATTCTAAAACTGTGCGATCGCAACTCAAAACCCTTTTACCACTATTCCAAGATCATCCAGAGTTAACAACCATGTTGGGGCAAAAAGCAAGAAAACGAGTTTTAGAACGCTATACCCTGAGTGATAATATCAGTTCCTTAGCAGAACTTTATACACAAGTTTTAGCAAAGCGTCCTGTAACATTAGGTTGGGGTGTTTAAGTGATCAATTGACAATTGACAATTGATAATTGATAAGTGTTTCATTCAGGGTTTAAAACCTCCCCCTTCAAGGGGAAAAAGCCAAAAATGCTGATTTTTCCATTCTCTGATTTGAAGGGAGAGGTAATTTGTCAATTGTCCATTATTGATAAACTTTAAATAGTCTTAAATAGTCTCAGGATCAATATTTAACTCTCGCAATTTGTCAGCTAAACGGGATGCTTTTTGATCCGCTAATTTTCGTGCTTCTGCTTCTGCTTCCGCGCTTTCTTCAGGTGTAGGAACTAAAATTCCTGCGGGTGTGAAATATCGCAATAAACCATCATGAATACCCAAATATAAACCTAACTGTTGACTCCAAAGATGTCCTTTTTCATTTACTATTAAAGGTTGATATTCTCCATCTACTAAATGAAAACCTGCAAATTCTAAAGTATAAGGATCAAACCAAAAATAATCTGGTGTACGGAATGTATTTTGATAAAGTTCTTTTTTAAATTCTCGATCTGTATTTGCTGTACTGGGTGAGAGTATTTCGACAATTAAATTAGGATATTTACCATCTTCATCCCACACTACCCAACTTTTACGGGTTTTGCGTTCAGTTCCCAATACCACAAAGAAATCTGGACCACGAAAATATTCTGATTTTTTCTGGTTAGGACTATAGTAAATGCTCATGTTTCCAGTAGCATAGAAATCATTTCTATCTTTCCACAACCATTCTAGACATTGGAAAAGTAGGATTATTTGTCTGAGATGCAGTTCTGTTTCCACGGGGGGTTCATCACTATATAAATCACCAGGGGGAAAAATTACATCTTGGGAGATGTTTTCTTGTGTTTCTAATTCTTGTGCAATGATCATAAATTTGATATGGCATCAAGTTGTAATTTTTGGATTTTAACATAAATTTATGTAGGTTGGTTTGAACTAAAAAACAAAATTATTAAACCTGATTGTTAAAATTTGTATTTGGTTGCTCTATCAATTAATACGACATAAATTACTGTTACACTACGAATTTATATCAATATCTCAAATTTTTGTGGCTAATTGAGCAAGAATATCTTGACGCATTTCTATTGACTCAGAGTTCCAGTTATCAAATGGTTCTAAATCTTGGACTGCACGATCAATTGATGTATTTGAACCAATATTAACTTTTTCTCCTATTGATTTAGTAATTAAAAACTTAGATTTTGGATAGGCATTTTTCTTAATTTGAAAAGGTTTATCCTGTATTGAAGCATTAATAGGTTTTTCTAGCAAGGTAAGATTACCAAGCATCTTTATGTATTTATCTATTTGATCTGGTTTATCAAAATCAGATTTTATCCCTATAAAGTATTCCCAATCCGAACCAGATTTGTTCGTATCAAATTGTTCACAAACATCATTTAAAAGCTCTAAAACCTGTGTAATTTTTCCAAAGAAAATTAATATAAAAATGTAATTATTTACCCCACTAATAGAGATAAATAATTACTACTAAAATCCAATATTTTCCTAATTGCTCCCCTTCCCACTTGGACGCTGAATAATAGTTTCCATCACCCGACGTTTTGCTTTCGGATCAACACCTACCAACCGCACATATTCACCACTATATTCAGCTAAACAAGATTCTAAAGTTGAAATCGCATCAGATTCACCATCTATCTGTAAAGTACCACAACTTTGCCACGAACCAGCGCGAAAACGTCTTTCATCAACGTGTTCTACACCAATTTTATAACCTTGGGATAAAATTTGCCGGACTTGTTCCTGTGTCTCTAAACTTAAATGACTTTTATTTGTAATGCTATTATTTCCATTTCCATTAGTTACAGGTTGACTAACAGGTGTTTCTTTAACAACAGCTTGAGATTTATAAAGTCTACCCCGATTTAAACGATTATATTCATCAACTAAATGGGAAGTTTCCACCCGTTTTTGTTCACCTACCATTAAATTACCAGATTCAATTAAATGGGATAAACTAAAATCAGGTTTCTTAAATTCTGGTGGTGGTTCTACACTATTAACCACTCGCATTGAGATTTTTTCATAACCTATTTGATGAATAAAATCACGAATTTGTTCATCATAAATGCGAGAACGCAAAGCACTAAAAAAGTCAATAGACTGATGAGAGAAAGTATCTACTAACTGTTCAATTTCTCTTTGTGAAAGTCCATCTTCCGCAAAAATTCCCCCCACAACTCCTACCTTATCATCACGGTTGGGTTCCCAGTAAAACTTCTCCATTCTTCCATCTCTAATTAATGGTGCATAGAGAGTAGAAAAATCATTTCCTGTAACAATAATGGGAACACGACGAATAGGGTTAGCATCATAACTTCCTGGTAATTGTACATCAGTGGGATTATCTGCAATATTCATTAATGTTGCATTTACCAACTGAGTATTAACTGTGTATTGAGTACCTTCGTCAAAGCGTCCTGCACCTGCATCTAAATCATTAATCATTAAGACGCACATTTTACCCCGCACCTTAACTAATTCTGCGGTTTCTCGATAACGCAAACGAATTAACCGTGCTGGATCTCCTGCATCTGGACTTTCTAATTCTCCTCCAGAAATGAGGGTGACACCTATACCCATTTTTTCAAATGCTAATTCACATTGAAAAGATTTACCTTCACCTTTTTTTCCATGAATCCCTAAAATTAAGGGAACTCGCACACCGGGAATATTTAAAAAGTTTTTGGTGATGTGAACAGCAATTTTATCCAGAAACCTAGGGGAGATGTAGTAACCCATAATTTTATTATAAAAGAAAGTTATTATCAAAGTTTTGACTTTTGACTGAAAACCAAAATTAAAACTTAAAATCGTTTGGGGGATTTTTCCGATACAAAAAAGCTAACTAATGCTAACAAAAGTTGGCTTTTTCTTCCTGTTTCACCCTAGCAGTGTCGGCACTATCTAGTCCACAGGCTAACACGATCAATCTGACCGCTTCTTGTTTTAAAT
>NZ_BJCE01000233.1:0-8475 GCF_005402885.1 Sphaerospermopsis reniformis | reverse complement strand
TGTATAGGTGCCTGTGTATTCGTTTTTAGATCATGCAGTCAGCTATGTCACAGACTTCTGCCAATCTCATATACCCTTGCTCGCCACATTTCGTCTGTTTTTCTTCAAGCAGAGGAAAGCATACTAGATTTTTGAATTTTACTTCCTTTCAGCCGTGTCCTCTTCCGTTCTACTCTCTGCTTTCGCATCGACCCCGTCTCTCGACTCCCCACTCCCGACTCTCGCATTTCCCCCGACTCTCGACTCCCGACTCCCGACTCTCGCATTTCCCCCGACTCTCGACTCCCGACTCCCGACTCTCGACTCCCGACTCCCGACTCTCGATTTAAACTACGATTTAAAGTAGAGATCGCAGCAGCAGGGGAAGACATCACACAGCGAATCAAAGCCAACGCTGACCAATAACGCCCCCGACGTTGGGCATAAGTCATATCTACGGTAGTAGTTTTTACTAACCCCCGTGCAAAATTATAAACTTCCTCAAATAGTTCTTTATACTCTTTAGATAATTTATAGGGTTCTTCATCAGATTGACGTTGTGGAAAAGGTGTTTCATTCCCCAACCACAATTTTACATCTGCCCGTCGTCGTTGGATAAAATGACCAGCTAAATTATCTCGTTCTGTTTCTGTGAGTTGATCCAAAGTCAAATTAGCAAACTCTGGTTTTAATAAACCCAATAAAGATAAAAAAGATTTTAGTATATATTACGTAGGTGACTGGTGACTGGTGACTGGTGACTGGGGACTGGGAACAACACCTGATGCCTCTACTACTTACACCTTAAATATCACAAACACAAATTAAACATGACAAAAATCGGGGTTCGTTCATTTTCACTCAATCAATTCGTTAACTTAAAACACAAATCAGGACAAAATTATCATGTTGAAAATCAAATCTCAATTATTAGTTGCTGCTGCTGTTGTTGCTGGAAGTTTCGGTTTTGCTAACTCTGCATTTGCAGGTGAAGGTGGTGTTGCTGGTGCTGCTTCCTTTCAGTTAAATGCAGGTCAAGTAACCGAAGCATCCTCCGCCGTTGCAGTGGGTAAAAGTACAGCCTATGCTGGTGCTGTCACCAATGGTGCAGGTACAGAAGCTTTTGCTGCGGGTAATGGTGGTGCTATCACCTTGAATGGAAATAGTGTTTATATTCAGTCTATTGCTCAAGATACAGCTTTAGTAAATGAACAAGCTAACCAATTGGATAACAACGATGTCCAAATTGATGTTAAAGTTGGCACTGTTAAGGTGATTAATACACCATAATTGACAGTTGAGTAGGTTGGGTTGAGGAACGAAACCCAACATTGAAAAGCATTGGACATTTCCGGTAATTAAATGTGCGTCTTTTAAAATTCTTGTAGAAACGTTGCATGCAACGTCTCTACATTGAATTTTCGGACAGGTCTATTGGTTGGGTTGCGCTTTCTTTGTACCCAAGGTACAAACTACGGCTGTATATACTTTTTTGTTATTTGCAACTTATCAGGTTTATTTACTGTGTATAAGTACCCAAGCAAAATTAATTTAACATATTGAGTGAAAACAAAAATGTCTGTATTCCTTACCTGTTCCCTGTTAAGAGTTCCCTGTTCCCTCTCACAAATATAAAATTTATTTTGCACGACTACTTAATAATTGTGACCAATAAAATAAATTTACTAATAAATTTCATTCACCTGTCAATTTATACTTATATTTTTGGGTTGGCAGTATTTATTAATTCCGTCCACGCTGAAGAAAACCAAAAACAGCTATTTCCAGATATATCTGATGAAAGTTATCAGCGTGAAAAAATCAAAACAATGGAAGATACTACTGATGCAGATTACAAGATACATCAAAATCATTCTCTGCTAGTTCCTGAAAGGATAGAGGAAAATGATTTTATGTTTTCTCAACAACCATTAGATTTATTACCTCTAAAAAAGACTGATATTAAAGATATAAATAAAGATTTAGAAACTAATCAACCTTTAGCACCTAAATTAGATAATTCTAATTCTGGAGATAACATTTATAAAAGTCCACCTCAAGCAGTGCCAAAAGATAAAGTACCAGCAATTTTAACTACTTTTTCTTTGAATGATTTGACAGTTAATCATTTAACTAAAGCGGTAGTAGATACTCAATTTGTCTTTGGTACAGAACGTACTGATAATTTATATATTAATGCTCTTTATCAAATTGAAAGTAAAGTTATTCAAAGTCTTTCCCAGGATAATATTTTTACTTCTGATTTTCAAGGGGAATATTTACAACTGCGAACAATTAATCAAAATCGCCAAATTTCTATTATTCAATCTCAACCGCAAACTTTAAGAGGGTTTGAACTACAACAAACTTTTATCGGACCCTGTTATTTAGTTAATAATGATGCTTCTGTATCTGGAGAACAATGTAATTTATTACCTCCTTTCGTGGTGGATAGAAAGAGTATTGAACCGAGGTTTTTTGTACCTAATCGCATTGAACAATTAGGTAATATTGGTGATGTAATTTCTCCAGAAACTTTAGCTTTAATTAAATTACCTGGTTGGCAAAATCAAGGTTTTAATGGTGAATTTACAGGGATAGATTTGTATTTACCTAATATTGGTGCAACTCCGGGAAATAGTCAATCTAATCAAACTGCTATTTCTCGTCGTGAATCTCTTGATAATACCTATAGTTTAGGTCATTATCAAGTACGTCAAATTGTCAAAACTAATGCCCAAAAAGCGGTTTTAGGGAGAACTATTAAAGGTGTAAATGTCATAGTTGATGATGAAAATTTGGGTTTAAATTCTGCTTTGGGTGCTTTAGGTGCAATGTTACCGGATATTAAACCTAACTTAAAAGGAACAGCAGCAAACGCCAATACTAATATTAACAGAAATTTATTTAATGCGGCTAATAATATTAGAGTTCCTGGAAATAGTTTTGTGATTTATCAAGGTGGTGTAGGGGAAGCAGTACATAATCAAATAAATGTTAATAATGGTAATGGAGTTAAGAGAACATCAAACATACCTGCGGGTAAGTTTAATAGTGTGTGGTTGGGAATATCTCCTGTAACCAAACGTTCTTTTTCTCAAACATCTCGTTATGTTCCCACAGGGGAAGAAAGGAGAGTTTTGAGAGTAGGAGGAGAGGGAGGAATTAATTCTGATGTTAATTTTGCTGTAGCAACAAATGAAAATGGAATTAGTAATAGTATCAATTCTGCAAACTTAAATAATTTTTATATTCAAGCTTATATGTCTTTGTTACAGAGAGATGTGAATTTTGAGACTGTGAATATTTTAAATAAAAAAACTAATTATTATCCCCATTTGAGTTTGACAGGAAACATTACTAATTATAATAGTGTTTTGCGTTATTATACTGGGGCGATATTTTCTGAGAATGTGAAACTTTATGTAGGTGGAGATTATACAATTAATTGGGATAATTGGTTGTTAAACTTGGGGGCGATCGCCTATAATAATGGTGACAAAGATTATTATAGTAAAGTTGAAGGCAGTTTATCTAAACAATTTAGATTCAGTCCTAATACAAATCTGGGTTTATTTACAGGATTTCGTTATGCTTGGGATCGAGATCAAGATAATTTTTTAGATAATCCTGTGGATAATTTTGTCAGTGTTGGTGCAAACCTAAATTTCAATATTTTTTCTTTGCAGATTAGTCAACTTTTAGACTTGTTACCAGATTCTACAGGTAATAAAATTCAAGCTAGTTTAACAGCATCTTTAGGTAAAAATGCCAGTTTCACTGCTTATTTCTCACCCCAAAGAAGTATTGACAGTTACGGAATTTCCTCACGTTATTCCTGGGGAGATAGTGCTAATCGTTCTAGTATTAGTTTTAATTGGGGAAGGAATATCTATGATTTTGGTGATGACGCTTTTGGGGAAAATTTACAAACAAAAAATGATACCTTTTCGGTAATCTTTCAGGCATTTTTTAAGTAAATAGTCAGCATTCAGCTTTTGTTGCTGATCTAGTTAACTTTTCCTAGAAGAGATTGGATCTGACAAAAATAATCCAAAATCTAAAATCCCAAATCCAAAATCCAAAATTAATAACTCCTGACTCTTAAATTAAGTTATGAAAACATAACGTAAAAATCCGTTACCAAAACTGTAACCAGCAAGGATTTATGTATTTTCTATGCGATAGTGAACATCTAACACATCATTAACGTCTAACTAAACAGAAAGCTAGAACAAAAAATGAGGTAGTAGATGAACCGACAAAAATTTAATGTTGTGCAAGAAAATTTTTTACAAAGGCGCTACGGAGTCAGTTTGGGTAGACGCTACGTTTTAGCAGCAGCTAGTATTGTGATGCTGAGTGTATTGGGATATTCAGCAGTAGATAACAATACAAATTTAATCAGTAAATCTTCCCCAAGCAACACTGAATCTCTCTTAGCTGGAGATAATTAGTATCAATTATGATGCTACCTAACTCCTTTTAATAATGTGTACCGGTTTTGCGATGATTAACAGCAGTTACAGTATCCGGTTTGAGTAATTTACCATTATCTACAGTGGCATATACTACCCAATGATCACCACATTCTAGACGTTGGTTAACGGAACATTCTAAATATGCAGCAGCATCAGTCAGGACTGCACAACCATTATCAGCTTCTACCGTTTGGAAATTAGCAAACCTGTCTTCTCCAGGGGCGAAATTTTTACGGAAATGTCTCATGTAGTCTACATGAACACCATCTGGAAGAACATTCAGGACAAACTTACCACCAGGATACATCAATGATTCAACGGCTCTTTCTTTGGCGATCGCCACTGTAATTCCTGGAGGATTAAAGGTAGCTTGAGATACCCACGTTCCCAGCATTGCTGTAGAAACTTCCCCTTGTTTCGCTGCAACTACACATACAGAACCAACTATTCTTCCTACTGCTTGTTCTACAGGGGTTGCAGGTTGTTGTGGTACACGAATTTTTTTCGCTTTTTTCAAACTTTGTGCAAAGTCTGTACCTATTTCTTCGCACATTTTCAGGGTGACTTCATCGGGTTTAAACTTGACTTTCAAAGTGTCAAACCCAAACCGATATCCCCCATCTCGCAGTTTACCTTCTACTAAGTCTAAAGCTTCTCCACTCCAACCATAAGAACCAAACACACCTGCTAATTTACTATTATCACCAATAGCTAAAACAATACCTAAAGCAGTGTGTATGGGTGTGGGAGCATGACCACCGATGGTAGGAGTACCAATAATAAACGCATCTGCCTGTTCTACAGTACCACGAATTTCTCCAGGGGATGCAAATTCGCAATTAATAGATTTTACCGCAACACCACCTTTAGTTAATCCCCAAGCGATCGCCTGTGCTAAAGTGGCAGTGTTACCATAAGCAGAAGCATAAAGTAACGCTACGGAAATTTCCCGATCTTTTTGAGCGCGACTCCATTCAGAATAAGCTTTAGTTAATTCTATCAACCCAGTGCGAATCAATGGACCATGACCTACTGCATACATCCTCACCTGCAAATCAGAAATTTTTTCTAATGCAGCTTCGACATGAGTTGCATGGGGAGCCATCAAACAATTAAAGTAATAACGCTGATCTTCTTTAAAAGCTTCTGAATTATCATCAAAAACTTCATCACCACAGATATGCGACCCAAATAATTTATCAGTATAGAGAATTTGGGTTTGTTGATCATAGGTGCAAAGTGCTTCTGGCCAACGGGGACTAGGAGTAGGTAAGAATTTCAAAACATGACCTTTACCTAAATCTAAAGTTTCTTTCCCCCGCATAATCAAAACTTTAATATCTTGATCTGGGAAAGATGCACGCAAATTATTTGCACCAACCATAGAACAAACAAAAGTAATTTGCGGTGCAAGTTCTAACAGTGCTTTTAAAGTTGGTATACGATTAGGGCTAAAATGACCCAAAATCACATAATCTAACTTTCTCAAATTAACTGTATTCTGCAATGCTGCAAAATAAATATTAGTAAATCCTTCTCCCGGAGGATCAATTAATGCAGTTTTATCGGCTTCTATTAAATAGCAATTTGCGGTAGTTCCTCGACAAAGTGCATATTCAACTTCAAACCTTAGACGTGACCAACTCCTAGCTCTGAGAACTTTGGTATTGGTGGCGATCGGTAAAATTTGTACGTCCCGTGGTTTGGAATCTGTCATAGATTTTTCTTGTGAATAAAAAACTTGAGAAACCCAATTTTTAGCTGAGGTGAAAACGTTAGAAATAGAGTCAGGAAAAGGCATAATATTTATCAAATATTATTCTCATGAAAATATCTGTGTAGGTAATTGATAATTGACAATTAATTATCAATTATCAATTATCAATTATCAATTATCAATTAGTAGTAGTTTCCTACTTTGCGATGACGTACTGCTGTCAGCGCATCTGGTTTGGAAACTTTGCCATCTTCAACAATGCAATATAAAATCCAATGATCGCTACATTCAATTTTGCTGACTACTTCACATTCCATGTATGCAAGTGCATCGGTTAAAATTGGTGAACCGTTTTTAGCAGTTTGAGTTTTCACACCTGCAAATCTATCCGCACCAGGAAGTAAACGTTTGAGGAAGTGTTTTTTCAGGTCTTGATAATTACCTTCTTCTAACACATTGATCACAAAGCGATCGCCTATTTGTAATAAGTTATCAATCGCTCGATCTTTAGCAACAGCAATGGTAAATCCTAATGGTTGAAAACTAGCTTGTGCTACCCAAGAAGCCATCATTGCACCGCTAATTTCACCTTTTTTAGCAGTAACAATATATAATCCGCTGCTAATTCTCCCCAACGCTTTTTCCATGTTCACGTCGAGAGATTTGATTTGTTTGATGTTGCGTTCTCGCACCACCTTTTGTCCCAAATCTGTACCCGCTTCTGTACAAATTTGATAAGTTGCTTCGTTGGGGATTTCTTTAATACGAATTGCGGGAAATGCTTCTTTAATTCCTAAGTCAATAAATTTACGACGTAGAGTATCAATCGGTTCATCATCACCACCATAGCATTCAAATAAACCTACAACTTGTTTATTTTTTGCTACAGCTAATAAAGAACTAATACCAGCTTGTGCTACAATTGAAGAAGTAGGTGGCATTCCAATAATTAAACCTGATGCTCTACCTGCTAATTCTTGAATTTCTTGAAAATCTGCTGTGTGTAAATCAACTACTTCTGAACCCACACCAGCTTTTTGCAAACCATCACCAATTGCATGAGCTAATTGCTCACTATAACCATAACCGGAAACATAAAACAAACCAACCGTAGTTTCTGTTTTCGCTTGTCTTTGACTCCAATTTTGATAATATTCGGTTAAAACATCGAGGTGATGATATAATAATGGTCCGTGTCCATTGGCAATAATTTGAATGTTACCTAGTTCACCCATTCTCTTCATTGCATTCAATAAAGAACGAGCATTGGGACCCATTAAGCAATCATAATAAAACCGAAAATCAGCTTCAATTGCTTCTAAATCTTCGTCAAAGGTGCGATGATCACAAAAGTGCATCCCAAACGCATCACAAGTATAAAGAATTTGGGTTTTGCGATCAAAACTGAAAATTGTATCAGGCCAGTGTAAATTTGGCGCACTGACAAATTCTATTTCATGTCCTTGACCAATATTTATGCGATCGCCACTTTTAACAATTCTTTTGGAAAAAGGATCATGTACCAAACCTTCTAAAAATTGCAATGCTACTTTAGAAGCTAAAACAGTTGCTCTTGGTGCTAATTGTAATACATCTTCTACCAAACCACTATGATCTGGTTCTGTATGACTGACAATTATATAATCAATTGTTTTCGGATTAACTAAACCTTTGAGAGTGTCTAAATATAATTGACGAAACTTCTGATGAGAAGTATCAATTAAAACTGTTTGTTCACCCCTAATTAAATAAGAATTATAGGTTGTACCGTTTTGCAATCCAAATTCAATATCAAAGCGATCCCGATCCCAATCAAGAGAGCGTATCGCTGTTGTATTAGGAGCAATTTCTACAGTTTGTATAGTTAACCTTGGTTCAACTTTCTCTGATATTGCTACCATGATTTGTATCCGATTCTAAATAATATTCTTTTCTCCCCACCATTTTCTTCCTAAAATCTTTTTAAAGCTGTAATTAAGAATATATTTTGTAAAATTAAAGTGGTATCAAACAATACTATTTTTCAGCATATTTTTTGACACGAAAATCTACTATAGTTATAGCCATCAACATAATATCAACAGAATTATGTAGGGGTTTAGCAATGCTAAACCCCTACAATATTAAGGGAAAATTTTGTGAGTATCTGTTAGTTTATTTTAGGAAAACAGTAACTAGAACACCGATTCATTAATCGTAAGGGCGAAGCATTCGGACAGAATATGAACTGGTTTCAGCGATAGGTTATCACCCGAATGCTTCGCCCCTACAAGAAACAGAAAAAATTTTTAACACCCA
>NZ_BJCE01000232.1:0-8488 GCF_005402885.1 Sphaerospermopsis reniformis | reverse complement strand
TTAAAACATCCTCACCTTGGAACAAAGTAAACTTATCTTTCTTCACAATTAAATGTAAAAATCCCTTTTTGCGACAAATTGAACAATTACAATCATCAACTTTGTGTTGATCAACCACTACCTGAAAACGTACTGCACCACAGTGACAACCACCTTCATAAGTGACAGTTTTATTAATATTTGTCCTCATCATTTATCACCCCCAAAAAATTGATTTTTATTTATTTTTTATCTGCGTTTAATCAAGATACTTATATAGCAACCCCACAAAAACCCCAGGAATTTCCAAATGTGGTAAAATGCCAGTATCAGCTATAGCTTGAAAATCCCTAATTGCACCTTTATTTAAACTTGCTAACCTCCTACCCAAATTAATATTAGTAAACTGCGCTTCCTCACCCCAGAAAAACACAGTTGGAACTTGCAACTGTTGAATATACAAACTCAAATCAAAATACAAATCACCCTTTAAAAATGCTAAAGCGGAATATTTAGCATTGGGTTTTTGTGCAGAAGTTAAATATGCTTCTACTATTTCTTGTGTTAATCTTTTCGGGTTAGCAAAGAGAAAACTTTGCAAAAAATTATTCACAGCAACTTCATTTTCTGCACCCAAACCATAAATTAAATTATCCAAAAAAGGTGTATTAATCACCGAAAGCGGCAATCTTCTTCCTGCACCTTGTCCAAAATCATCAAACCCCGAAGGTGAAACTAAATACAATGCTTTAAATATTTCCGGTTGAGAAATAGCAAGACGAATAATAAAAGCAGCAGTTAAAGAAGACGCAACCACCGTCACAGGTTGATGACAAGTTTGGTGAATAAATTCACTAATGGTAGTCAAATAATCTGGAATTTGATAATCTTTAACTGGATGATCTGACTCTCCCCAACCAATTAAATCAGGTGATAAAATACGATATTCATTAGCAAAAGCTGGATAAACTTTAGACCATTCAAAAGCAGATGCACCACCACCAAAATTATGTAAAAATAACAAAGGTGGTAATTTTTCAACTGCTTCTATATTGCAAGGTTCACTCATTTGGGTATAATAAACCATATTACCCAAAGATGTCTTAATGAATTTCTGACCAAAACCAGGAGGTTGAAATTTCAGCATATAATATATAAGTTATGAATTAGGAATATTATCTTTATTTAAATATACAATTTGATTGAGATTATCACCACTAATATTATAAGCTGCTCCAAAACCAATCACAAAACGTCCTTGGGTGGGAGTGAGTTGAAAAATTCTAAAGTCAGCTAAACCACGTAATACTTCAATAATTTCTCCAAACCGTGCTTGAAATTGATCAACAATTTGATTCCATTGATCAGTTTCTCTTTCAATCAAAGTAGCTGTACAATCAAAATTCAAGCGACGACGGGCAAAAATATTAGGAGTTTTAGCTTCATCTTCAATAAATAAAACACTCACATAAGGATGAGATTGAATATTAACAGTATGGGTGGATAAACCACTCACATAAATATAAATGTTTTTAAATTCATCCATGACAAAAGGAGTATAACTCGCGTTGGGGATTCCTTTTTCGTTTGCTGTACTAATCATAATACTGGCAACTTCTTGAGGAAATTGCTCATACTCTGCTTGGATTTTTGCCAATTGACTCATAACCCATAAATCCATAATTAGCTGTTAGTATATTATTATAATATAAAATTGCCGCAATTATCAAAAAACACTCCTAAACCATTAGCAATCACTATGACTGAAAACAATCGTCATCAATCTAAGTTATGTAGACTCATTCAAACCCTCACCTATTTTGAGGTATTCCCTGCACTGAACTGGGTACAAAATATATTTGCAAAAAATCGTTCTCAACCAATTCAAAATCAACCAAAAGGGGGTAATCTTATGGGTATAATTTTAGTAGCTGGTGCAACTGGTGGAGTTGGTAAACGAGTCGTACAAAGATTATTAGCGCAAGGTGAAAAAGTGCGTTGTTTAGTCAGAAATATTGATCAAGCGCGGTCAATTCTTGGTAATGAAGTTGACTTAGTGGTGGGAGATATTACCAAACCGGAAACTTTGAATGATTTGGTAATGAGTAATATTCAAGGTGTGGTTTGTTGTACAGCAGTGCGAGTTCAACCAGTGGAAGGAGACACACCTGATAGAGCAAAATATAACCAAGGTGTGAAATTTTATCAACCAGAAATAGTAGGAGAAACACCAGAAAATGTAGAATATAGAGGAGTAAAAAATTTAGTAGAAGCTGCTAGAAGATATTTACCAAACACTGGAGAAAAAACTATCTTTGATTTTACCCAATCATCAGAGGAATTAACAGCACAATTAAAAAATATTTGGGGTGCGTTAGATGATGTAGTTATGGGTGGTGTCAGTTCTAGCAATTTTAGCATTTTAGAAAAAACCGCTTTATTTGCTGGTAATGTTTCTACTGCAAACTCAGGAGGTTTTGCATCTGTAAGAACCAAAAATTTTGCACCCGCAATTAATTTATCAGGTTTTACCGGGGTGAGATTGAGAGTTAAAGGTGATGGACAACGGTATAAAATATTTTTGAGAACTGAAAATACTTGGGATGGAGTGGGTTACAGTTATTCCTTTGATACTGTAGCTAATACATGGATAGATGTTAATATCCCTTTTGTGAATTTAACACCTGTTTTTAGAGCGAAAACTGTTAAAGATTGTCCTAAAATTGATCAAAGTAAAATTTGTTCTTTTCAATTAATGTTGAGCAAATTTGAATATGACGGTGCGTTAAATCCTCAATTTAGTCCTGGTGGTTTTAAATTAGAATTAGAATCAATTAAAGCTTATGGTGGTGCAGGTTTATCACAATTTGTTTTAGTTAGTTCTGCGGGTGTAACTCGTCCGGGAAGACCAGGAATTAATTTAGAGGAAGAACCCCCAGCAGTGAGATTAAATGACCAATTAGGAGGGATTTTAACCTGGAAGTTAAAAGGAGAAGATAGTTTAAGAGAAAGCGGAATACCTTATACAATTATTCGACCTTGTGCCTTAACAGAAGAAGCAGGAGGAAAGGAATTAATATTTGAACAAGGTGATAATATTCGTGGTAAAATTAGTCGTAATGATGTAGCGGAAATTTGTGTTCAATCTTTAAAACAACCAAAAGCGAAGAATATTACCTTTGAAGTCAAAGAGGGAGAAAATAATGTTAACTCTATCAACTGGGAACAATTATTTTCTCAATTGCAGCGTGATGCAGTTAAGATAATCTAACTCTAGATTTATCTGCGTTATTCATTCCCGTCCCTGAAAAATATCATAGATACCCAAATTTTAAACCCACATTTTAAAACCAAATTTTCAAATAAATTGGGTATCTGTGTATTTCACATTCAAAATTAATGTTAATGAAATATTAGAAATGTCCAAAAAATTGTTTTTTACAGCAATATCTGGAATTTTAGCCATTATTCTGTGGAGTAGTATTTTTTCTCATCTTGCAACATCACAACAAGTAGATTTTCGAGTTTATAACCTAGAATCTAACTTGAGACGTTTAGAATTGCGGTTGAACCAAATAGAATTATCATTGCCTCAAAATCCTCAAATTCCATCTTCGAGAATTTCTCAAAATCCAGTCAAACCGCAAATTGATCAACGGAATTTATCACAATCTGAAAGGGATAAAATGTTTGAGAGATTATCAACTTTAGTAGTGGAATTAAAGCAACAGGTTAATGATTTAGAGAAGCGGGTTATAACATTGGAGTCTGGGAAGTAGTGAAAATGTCTGAATCCTCAAATCATCAAAATCCCGATACTAACAAAAATCCTGTAAATCCTAAAATCCTGGATATCCTGATTCAGACAAAATATATTGACAAACACAACCATAATTAATTATCATTTGAATTGATATAACAACAAATATTTGACTCTCCTATCCGTTTTTAGTCCTAATTAAAACCATGCCTTACAGTGATTTTACACTTAAAAAAGTCCGCCAAGATTTAGCAATTACCATCCATGAAAGTGGAAGATTTTTCCCAGATGTTCCTCTTGTTGCACCTGATGATTTATTACGTCAAGAACTAGAAGAAGGTTTACCTTTGGTACTCGCAAGAGGTAGCGAAAAAGCCCGTTCTGAATGGATTATTAGCCCTGTATTAACAGCAGTGAGAAGATTATTAAATCGTCAAGTAAGCCTTTTTTCTGGAGAAGATTTTACTGTAGATCCCAACATGGGACTTAATGGTATTTGTGATTTTCTGATTAGTCAATCACCCACCCAATTAGAAATTCAAGCTCCAGTTATTATCATTATAGAAGCAAAAAAAGAAAATTTGAATGGTGGTTTAGGTCAGTGTATTGCAGAAATGGTAGCTGCTCAAAAATTTAATGCTGCTAATAGTATAAATATTTCTACTATTTTTGGTTCTGTCACCAGTGGCACAGCTTGGAAATTTTTGAAATTAGAAGGTAATTCAGTCACTATTGATATTACCGAATATCCCTTACCACCAGTTGAGCCAATTTTAGGATTTTTGCTGTGGATGTTAAGTAGTCATGCAAAATAAATTCTCTATCTCTTGATTTATATATGTTTTACATTTATTCAGCATCCCCCAAGTATTAAATAAGCAAGTGTTAAAAATGCCCAGATTTTTTTTCAAATAGGCAAAATCTGGTCAATAAAAATATATAATTTCTAGAACCCAAGCCGATGATGGGATTTGAACCCACGGCCTGCTGATTACGAATCAGCTGCACTACCACTGTGCTACATCGGCATAAACCATCCAAAATTATAGCATAATTCTTAAAAAAATGGTAGACCCAAATCTCAAAAATCGCTTAAAAGCCGAAATGGCCTCACCCTATCGGGGTTTAAGGCAGTTTATTTATCTTGGCGTTGGTGCTTCTGGTTTTATCGGTGCATTTGTATTTTTCTTTCAACTACTTGCAGGTAAAAATCTTGATACCACCTTACCCAACTTTGCCCTACAAATAGGAATAGTTGCCCTGATGGTATTTCTGTGGAGATGGGAACAGCGACGCTCCAAAGAGTCAGGGGTCAGGAGAAGAAATTAGGAAGAAAAATTTTCGGCGAATATAAAAGGACTTTTTCAGCAACCCCTGTGTAGATGTGATTTCTAATCACCCAAGTTGGACTTTTCAAACATCCTCTGAGATATAGGACTCCTATTTGATTATTGAAAAAAACTCCGTACACCAAAATTCTCTAAAAGCCTTTTGCATGAGTGCCTGGTTGGTGAGCGAAGTCGAACTATTGCCTCTTGCCTGCCTACACAGATAAATTCAGAAATCAAACCGGATGACTATAGATCCCTGACTGCTTGGAAAAGTCAAGGATCTGGGTATTGGGTTTGATTGAATTTGTGAAAGTTACTGTGCTGTCACCAAATAAGCAGAAGAAATTGGCTGCGCCCTACCAATAGCCACAAGTGCCTGATATACAAAAGCAGCTATTTCCGCCCTAGTTGCCTGACGATTAGGATCAAGTTTTTGCACTGTCGGATAATTCACCACCAATTGTCTCACAGTGGCAGCGGCCACAGGTCCAATGGCATAATTAGGAATTTGAGCAGCATCCGTGTAAACGCTGACAATATTGTTATTGTTAGCAGTGAAATTCAACCCGTTGGCTAAAGCCACTAAAGCCTGAACTCTAGGAATTTGTTGCTGTGGTTTAAAAGTACCATCAGGATAACCAGCCACAAATGCACTCTTGTAAGCTTCTTGAATTGCATTATAAGCCCAAAAATTGCTTTGCACATCCTTAAACTGAACAGCTTGACGTTTAACAGCAGGTGTCAAAGCTTTAGTGATAATAGTCGCAAATTGGGCGCGAGTGACAGGTTCATTAGGTCTAAAAGTGCCATCGGGAAAACCTGCAATAATATTTTGGGCAGCTAAAGCTTCAATATAAGATTTTGCCCAATAACCTGTGGGAACATCTTTAAATGCTGTAGCACCTGTACTACCACCATTATCAGCAGGAGGAGTAACAGTTGCAGCTACAAAATCTACAGCGCCCACAATTCGCTTTTGATCAATATCATTGCCAACAGCAAGAATGCGGTTAGTTCTAGTGGCATTATTCAAATCGTGACGAGTGTTATTACGAATCAGATTACCCCCAGGACTGTCATTAGTACCAAGGTTGGGAAGAGCATTGATAGTGGCAACAATACCATCCCGCTTATTGTTCTGAATCACATTCCGACGTAGTATGGGTTTGGCAGATTCAGAGATAAACAGGCCATCTTGGTTTTGAATAATTTGGTTGCCTTCTACCAAAGGTGTAGAATTTCCACCAATAGCCAAACCAAAACCAGTATCTTCAAAGGTGTTATTTCTAATTTCACCTTGAGCAGAACGGGCAAAAGAAACCCCATTACCTCCATTTTTTAAAAAGATGTTATTTTCAATTTTGGGATTTCCTGTACCTGTAACAAAAACCCCTTCTCTGACACTGTTGGTAAAAGTATTGTTTTTAATAGTGGGATTGCTTGATTCTACCCAAACAGCAGTACCTCGTTGATTGGCATTAGTCACAGTTAAGCCAGCAATGGTGGTATTATTTTCTGCGAGGATTGTTATATCCTGTCTAGCAAAAGTACGACTGGTGTAAAACCCACCACCTGTAATTATTGTTCCTTGACCTTTGGCAGATTCATTACCTATAAGTGTCACTCCTGGTTTGAGTATTAAAGGAAAACTTTCCCCAGTGTCCTTACTATAGTTACCAGGAGCAAGTTGAATCACTGTGTTTGCTTGCGCTTGGGAAAGAGCAAAGGTAATAGTTTTGTAAGGTGTTGCTGCACTCACACCAGCACCGGCACGATCTTGACCAGTTACCGGATTAACATAAATGACTGTAGCACTGGCAGGAATTTGGGCAATTAAAGTTTGAGCAGAACCAGCGTTTACCTGACTGGGTAGCAATGTTGAACTACCAGCAATAACTAACAAAGCAGTCAAACTGCTTCCTAAAGATAAACGAGAAATGTGAAAACCCTTAGATTTCATATTTTTGATATACTTGCTTACGGTACTTTTAAGACAGTCTAAGGTAACAGCGTCGCACTGTAAAACCTATGCAAAAATATACTGGATGATCAACAGTGATTCTGGGTAAAGTTGGAAATCGGATACGATCTATATTGGGTATTGAACAAATTATTTTTTCTTAGGATAGGTCGAATTACGTTGCTTAGGTATTTCTCCTCGCAATTGTAATCTACCATTAGTAATAATTCGTAACATTTCCTGAAGATCCTGTTCGATATTTTCTAGAACATTATCGGCATATTGATCAGCACCATCTTCAATTTCTTGAGCTTGAGCGATCGCATTTTGGCGCATTTCCTCTAACTCTTGCATACAAGCACGTTTTTTGCGTTCAATTTCTGCCAGAGTATCTTGCATCATTGCGTCACACTCTTGCTGCACTTTGCGACGCAGTTGTTCAGTTTCCCTTTCTGCTTGTCTGATAATATCGCTATCAGACAAAATTTGCGCTCTTTTAGCCTGTGCTGCTTCTACCACCTGCTGTCCGTACTCCTCCGCTTCCAGCATGATTTCCTCCTTGTTTTGAAGGAGTTCTGCTGCTGCCTGAAACACCGACGGTAAAGAAACACGCACAAAATCAAGCTGTTCTAGAACCTTATCTTCATCTATCAGCGTGCGTCCAGTCAAAGGAATTTGCAAACCAGCAAGAATCATATCCTCTAAACGGTTAAGTTCTTGGAGAATATCTACACCTCCTTGTCCGTTGGGGTTTTCTTGAGGTGGGACATTTTTTCCGTTGTGGTTGGGTTCAGGTTTGGAGAGTTTTGGTTGTAGCATTGGTATATATCCAGGGCAATGTGTGGGGGAACAAGATGATCGACAGAGCCACCAAACTTTGCAATCTCTTTTACCACACTACTACTTAAAAAACTATACTCGTTTGAGGTGGCCAGAAAAACTGTTTCCATCTGAGTGGAAAGTGTTTTATTAGTGTGAGCCATTTGTAGCTCAATCTCAAAATCGGAAACTGCTCGTAAACCACGTAACAAAACTTGTGCTTGTCGCATTTGGGCATAGTTAACGGTAAGTCCATCAAAACTGTCTACCTCCACATTCGGTAAATGTTTTGTAGCCAGACGAATTTGTTCTATCCGTTGTTGCACCGGAAAAAGTGGTATTTTGTTAGGATTTCGCAATACAGCCACTATTACCTCGTCAAACAGCCGACTACCGCGCTGAATGATATCAAGGTGTCCCAATGTAATAGGGTCAAAGCTCCCCGGATAAATAGCAATCATTTATGTAAATTAAACAGCTTTAGGTAATTATAGCGACATACAGGGAATTGGGAATAGGGAATAGGGAATTGGGAATTGGGAATTGGGAATTGGGAATAGCTGATTAGAAAACATAAAAGTGATTACCCAGTCACCAGTCCCCAGTCACCAGTCCCCAGTCCCCAGTCCCCAGTCACCA
>NZ_BJCE01000231.1:0-8491 GCF_005402885.1 Sphaerospermopsis reniformis | reverse complement strand
TCAGAAACTTAATTGGAACACAATCGCGTCTGGCTAAGGCGTGAAAGTCTACTGAGGGATAACTGCTCCCATGCTCCCGTTGAAGTAGAAAGTAAAGTCTAGTTTTGTCTAGGTTTTATATAGCAGTAAAATAACCAACCATAACTGACAACTAAAAAATTTTTTCATTACCCTCTACACAAATCGGTTTTCACAGTTATAATGAATTAGTTACACTACGACGTTGGTGACTGCCCTCAAGTTTTTTGATCTATGTCTTTAACGAAAAGGGAACCAATTCGTTCTTGTGGCAGTAAACCGAGCTTGCACTCGGAAACTTTAAACAAGCAACACCCGTTCCCACCTGGTTTACCCAGGTCATAAACTTAGGTAAAACGGCGTTGTGGTGAACTTCAAAAGTTTTTAAAAACTAAAAACATTTCCGATCCCCAACTTATTCAAGAAGTCGGGGATCTTATTATTTATTATTATCATAACGGGCAAGATGCCCGTACCACAAGATTTTTACCACAAGATTTTTATTTTACTCACCTGCTGGGTTTTTTCTTTCTGCTATTCTCAACTTAGCAGAACGAGAACGCGGGTTATTTTTTATTTCCTCTTCTGTTGCAATAATCGGTTTTTTAGTTAAAACTCTTAATAGCTCTGAGTTTCTTAAACCGTGTTTGACTATTCTATCTTCTAAACTGTGAAAACTGATAATCGCAATTTTACCACCAGTAACCAGCGCGTGAGGTGCTTTTTCTATCAAAGTTTCCAATACTTTTAACTCATCATTAACCGCAATTCTTAAAGATTGAAAAACGCGAGTTGCGGGGTGTATTCTTCCATGTCGATATTTAGGAGGAACAGAATAAAAAATTGCTTCCGCTAATTCTGTGGTAGTTTGAAAAGGACGCTTTTCGATAATTCTCTTCGCTATTTTCCTAGAAAGTCTTTCTTCACCATATTTAAAAAATATATCCGCTAATTCTTGTTCATCCCATTCATTAATTATATCAGCAGCAGTTAAAGACTGTTCTTGATTCATTCGCATATCTAAATTAGCAGTATTTCTAAAACTAAAACCCCTTTCTGGGTTATCCAAATGATAGGAACTCACACCCAAATCTGCTAAAATGCCATCATAAGTATTTGCAGGAAATTGAAAATTAGCAAAATTGCTATGAATAAAATTCACCCTATTTCCAAACTCTGCTAAATTCTCCTGTGCAGCTTTTAAAGCATCCAAATCTTGATCAACTGCGGTAATTTTTGTGTTTTCAGCACTTTCTAATATTAACCGACTGTGGCCACCACCACCGACAGTTAAATCTAAATAATTGCCACCTGGTTGAATATTTAAACCTGTAATTACTTCCTGACTTAAAACAGGAATATGGGAAAATGTAAATTCATCTAAATCTATGGGGGTTTGTAAATCTGATGTATTCATTAATTTATTAAAGTGATGATTATTATTTGACGTAAAATCATTAATAATTAAACGCAGATAATTTAATTCTCCTAAGAAGCCAGTTTAGTGTTAATAAAACTAAAAATCCTTTCTAATTCTAATAAACCAGCTAACTCTGCTTTTTCATCAGAATTGAGCAAATTTTCTTTATTCTTTTCTAAAAGTTCTTCTAAACGAAGTTGTAATTCTTCAGTAAAAGAAAAAGGACGAAATTGATCTGCAAGATTCAGGTTTATTCCATTGGGTAGCCAAGATGAAGGATTTTTCATTAATTCTTGCATAAATTATGTCCCACCTTGATGTTTTTATTTCGCGTAGGCAGATTTGTTTTGATTGACAATCTCATTCTAACGTAAAACTACCGTATTTATCAATAATTTTATCAACATCTTCCATAATCTTAATAGTCTCCGACATGATAGTTAGTAGGGTGCGTTAGTGATAACGTAACGCACCAACTTGAGTTATAAAAATTTTCTGAATAAACCCATCAAATTGTATCACCACCTGATTTATTCATCCAATGTCTATTTATTATTTTGCTTTGTAATTGCTTGTTTTACCGCCTCGATATCTAACTCAAGTATACGCGCAATTTGTTCTAGATTTAGCCCCTCATTTAACAGTTTAGGAATAGTTTTTAACTTAGTTTCCAACTCTGTTTCTTCTTTTACTTCTTGATAAAATCGGGTTTGTTGCCATTCTGTTAATCCAAACATTGCTTCTAACTCCTGACGGCTATAGGATGAGAATTTGTAAACTAACATTCTTTCTACTAATTCTAAAAGATTTCGACCTTTGGCCGCATCTGCTTTATTCACCAAATTGATTAAACTTTTTGCTTGTTGGATAGCTTCCTCTTCAGGAGCAACTACTAATTTAATAATTTCTAAACCTATTGAAGATGATGTATCAACTATTTCATCTAAATAAATGACATGGATTAGTCCAGCAGTGAGTAAACTTTGATATGCTAAAGGTATTCCCGGATCAAGATCCCGATTTGCCCATAATACAACTGCTTGCCATGTTCTTTGAGGTTTATATTGGTTTAAGTAAAGAAACGTTTCGGTAATTAATCGCCAGTATAAATTATCATCACTTTGGAATTGTACTTCTACAAAATAAATCGGATCTTGTGGATATTCTGATTTGGGTAAAAATAAGCCATCTATTCGTCGCGCTAATTCTTTGATTTCCACAGAGGAAAATTCGTAGTGTAAAGCTAGTGTAGGTGACTGTTCTAGTAGTTCAAATAAAACACTAGGCAGATTTTGCAGTAATGTGTAAAATATCGTGTCTGTCTTCATATCTTGTTGTTATGTTAACTCTCATTCTAACGGAAAACTCCCATAATTTGCAATAATTTTATCAATATCTCCCATAATCTGAATAGTCTCCGATATAATAGAAATAATATTTTGATAATGAGTCAAATCATCAAAATTTAACTCTCTTCCCTTCCTATCTTTTAACCACTTTTGACAAACTTGATAACCACCTATATAAAAATTCCAGATTTGCGGAGGAACTTGATCAAAATACTGTTCAGAGTTTATCCAAATTTGTTGATGATTTTCATTATATTTAACCTATTCCACAATATTAGAACCCGCAATAGGATAAGTGGAAATTTCCTTTCCTGTTACTTTCATTAAATGAAATTGTACTAATTTATCACCCTTTGCTACCAACTCCCAAAAAAGCGCAAGATTAGAAGTTAAAGGAAGACGGGGAAAATCAATCTTTAAAAATTCAGCGTAGCGTTGACGGTAAGTAGGAGAATGAAAAACAGCGTAAATATAATTAAAAATATCCTCTGGTCCAAAGGTTTGTTTTTGATTCCCTTTTCCATCAACAATAAATTCTAATCCTAATTTTTGGGAAAATTCAGTAATAAATTCTGGGGATAAATTCGGTCTACGTCCTCCTGGTGCGTTAGTTGGTGTAGCATCAAATAAAGTTGGGGTATTTGTTGGGTAAAGATAGAGAGGGAAAACTTGATTACCCTCACGACTCGTAGTAGAAACAACACAAGATTCAGGAACGTGCATAGAAACCCAACAATGTTTATATCCTAAAGTTGCTTGTTGTCTTGAAGATAACAAACACAAATTATCTTTTCTAAAAACATGATCAATTAATTCTCTTCTAGGATAATCCATTGTCACATAACTAAAATAACAGTAACGCCAATCAAAAGGACGATACAAGCAGGTAATTATCTTATCTTTCCATTGATTATCCGAACGAATTAATTTACGAGCTTTATCTAATTGCCAATCTCGATTATCTTTGATATTATATTTTTTATTAAAATCTTGATGAGATAAATTATCTTCTCTCAATTCTCTAACTTTTTGAGTAATGCTTTTTTCATGAAAATCAATAGCAAAATGATCTCGGTGTGTTTGAAAACCTAAAACATTAACACTCATTATTTCGGTAATTTTCCAGGCTGTATCATATTCCATTTTTAAATCATTATTTTGTGGTTTAAATAAATAAAATGGTGTATTTGGTTCTAACTTTTCCCAATTAGTAGATTGTAAATTATTTTCCGCTAACCAATGATACTTACCACCAACCAACTGTTTATTTTCATAAACTTCTCTAGCACCCCATAAATCAGCATGATAAACCGTCGCTAATTCTTTTTGACTATTTTTTTCTTTGGTTTGATACTTAATAAAAATCCCAATTGCTACACCTTGCTGAATATCAAAAACATTTTTATCCGGTGAACCGTCAGGACAAACTTCTTTTTTCTTACTATTACCATGTAAATCTAAAACATAAATTTCATCAAAAGTTTTCATCAAACTTTGACGCATTCCCCGAAAAGTGGGATTATCTAAATAACCATGATTAGTAATAAAAGCTAAAACCCCATAACCTGTTTTTTCAATTCTCCACTGACCAAAACGAATAAATTTCACATAATCATCATTTAACCACTTAGGATTTCTCTCACCTAAAGATTTTCCATCTACTTCAAAATAGCTTTCCGTGCTACTATTATAAATAGTATCCTTACCATTTAAAAGATTTTTGATCCAATCACCTGTATTTACAGAATGTCCAGAATAGGGAGGATTACCAATAATTACCATAACTGGACTTTCTTGTTTAATTTCTTTTGCTGCTTCTGCTTCTTCTTTAATGCGAGAACCAAAACTAATAACTTGTTCTTCTAACTGAAAAGCTTCTTGTAAAGTATTAGTTAAATAAATCCTTAACCGTTCATCAGAACTAAAATCATAACCCAACTCTTGCAACTGTAAACCTAATTTCATGTGTGCTACAGTATAAGGAGCCATCAATAATTCAAACCCAAATAAACGGGGTAATAAATGCTGACTCACATAACTAGACCACATCCCCTTTTGAGACTTAAAACTATCATAAATATAATCAATAATACTATGCATAAAAGTTCCCGTACCCACAGCAGGATCGAGAATCAAAACTTGATGATTTTCCATAGTTCCCTCACCCTGGGGATGGGGAACTTTAATCTTTTTAGCATCAGCTAAACCCTTACTAATATTAAACTTATTTTTTAACACATAATCAACACTTTTAATGATATAATTAACCACAGGTTCAGGAGTATAATAAACCCCCCTTGACTCCCGCATTTTTGAATCATATTCCGCCAAAAAAGTCTCATAAAAATGAACAACCGGATCTTCCTTACGAGTACGTTTACCAAAATCTTTAAGAATTTCCGCCATATCAGTTTGTTGCAGAATATTCGCCAAAGTATCTACCGCCCAAGTAATTCTCTCATCTAAATCAGGACCTGCAATTTGTCCAAAAATACTTCTTAAAAAAGGATTAGTTTTTGGTAACTTAAAAGCTGCCGTTTCCCGTGAAAAAGTATTAATATTATCAGTATTACACCGCGCTGCAAACAAACCATAACAAATAGTTTGAGCATACATATCCGCAAACTGTTCACCAGTTAAACCCTTAATTAACACCCGTTCAAAAGATTCTAACTGTTGACGTAACATACCCCCCTGATCATCATCATTTAACGCCGTCTTAATTGCATCCCTAATTAATTGAGCTAAACCAGCCATCCGTTTAGCTAAATCCTTCGGTGTAGTAATTTGGGGAACTTTAGTTAATAGAAACTGCCGGAAAAGTTGCTCAACTTCATTAATACCATGATCATCAATTTTAATTGTTTTTCTTTTATAAATACTTCCCAAAGAAGCAGATAACCTTAACTCACCTTGGACATACCAACGAAATTCTAAATAATCAGTTAAAATCAAATTACCTAAAGCATCAAAATAACGTGCCATTTGGGAAGTTTTCACAACCTTATTCAGAGAAACGCCAATATCCTTAGCCTCAATATGACCAACTTCCAAAACACCGTTTTTTACCACAAAATCAGGCGCACCGCAAGCAATACGTTTAGGTTCATTAATAGCTTGAATCCCCGAATCCAAAGACTCAATTAACTTCTTCAAAGCAGGACGATAACTATGCTCAGTAGCATTTTGAGATTGATAAACCTGACTAACTTCTTGAATATAAACCTGTAAATAATTCATAACAAAAACTCTTGCTTCTCTCTCTGCGACTCTGCGCCTCTGCGTGAGCCATAAAAATTAATTAGCCCAACGATAAAATAAATATATCTCAAACCCAGCAAAACCACCCAAACCTTAATAAAACTTAGATATAAACAACACCACCCGTCAAAAATTCCCTCCACCCCACAACCAAAGAGAAAATAAAAAAACCAGACTCACAATCCCTTGAATCGCCAGATCCCTATAATAATTGAAGAAGCAAGACAAAATAAAACATCAAGTACAACTCCAAACCTGCTATCCTGACAAGCTGAAAATTAGCAGATGCAGTAAATTGTATCTGGTTAGCATCTTGGCGGTTCAATACAAACTGTTGACAACGGGAGAACACCAAATCTATGAGTAGAATAGAAACCCGCACTGAACCAATGGTGCTAAACATGGGTCCTCACCACCCTTCAATGCACGGGGTTCTGAGATTAATTATGACATTAGACGGTGAAGATGTCGTTGACTGTGAACCAGTCATTGGTTATCTACACCGGGGGATGGAAAAAATAGCTGAAAACCGTTCCACCGTTATGTATGTTCCCTATGTTAGCCGTTGGGACTACGCAGCGGGGATGTTTAACGAAGCGGTGACAGTCAATGCACCAGAAAAATTAGCAGGTATTACAGTTCCCAAACGCGCTAGTTACATCCGTGTAATTATGCTGGAACTAAACCGCATCGCTAACCACCTATTATGGTTTGGTCCCTTCCTTGCAGACGTAGGCGCTCAAACTCCCTTCTTCTACCAGTTCCGGGAACGGGAAATGATTTATGACCTGTGGGAAGCGGCTACAGGTTATCGCATGGTAAATAACAACTATTTCCGTGTGGGTGGTGTAGCTGTTGATTTACCCTATGGTTGGGTAGATAAGTGTGAAGAGTTCTGTGACTACTTCCTCCCCAAAGTTGACGAATATGAACGCTTAGTTACCAATAACCCTATTTTCCGCCGTCGTATCGAAGGTATTGGGACTATTACCCGTGAAGAAGCAATTAACTGGGGTCTTTCTGGTCCAATGTTACGCGGTTCTGGGGTGAAGTGGGACTTGCGGAAGGTTGACCATTATGAATGTTACGACGATTTCGACTGGGATGTACAGTGGGAAACCACAGGTGATTGTCTCGCTCGTTACATGGTGCGGATGCGGGAAATGCGGGAATCTGTGAAAATCATCAAACAAGCTATCAAAGGTTTACCCGGTGGTCCCTATGAAAACCTGGAAGCTAAACGAATGATGGCTGGTCCAAAGTCAGAATGGGATGCGTTTGATTATCAGTATGTTGCTAAAAAAGTTGCTCCCACCTTCAAAATTCCCTCTGGTGAAATTTACTCCCGTGTAGAAAGCGGTAAAGGTGAACTGGGAATTTATTTGGTAGGTGATAATAATGTCTTCCCCTGGCGGTGGAAAATTCGCCCCGCAGACTTCAATAACCTGCAAATTCTCCCCTCTTTGTTACGTGGTGTGAAGGTAGCAGATGTTGTGGTTATTCTCGGTAGTATTGACGTAATTATGGGTTCTGTGGATAGATAAGCTTTCCCATTACGTCATAGATAGTTTGATATTTATTTTATATATAGAGGTGTGTTTTATTGCATCTCTATATTTTTTTATCTATATTTTTTTATCTCTAAATATTAAGAAATTTAAAGTTTTACAAAAAAAAATAACTTAACATTTCAAATAATGAAAAAATGTTTTGTTTCTTAATAAATTTTCATTTTTCAACAAAAATATTTGTTAATTTTAATGTTTTGCAAAAAAATATCTAAGTAGGAGAATTTATGATTATAAAAATTCTTGAATTTGTAAATTAATTATTTTCTCTCAACTTGCTGATAAGCTACTATATAAATCAACACAATTTTTATGTAGTTTTTACCTGAAACCTGTGCAAATTCATTCTCAAGCTCAATTTGAAAGTATTCAAAATCAACATCAGCACCAACAACATATTGAAAAAGGTTTACAAACTCTACTGGATCGTCTGATAAAAAAGATTAATCGAGATAATTTAATCCGCAAAACCATACATCAAATTAGAGAAGCTTTACAGGTTGACCGCGTAGTTATTTATTACTTCTACGAGCAATGGCACGGTCAAGTAACATTTGAATCTTTAATTTCAAAAAAATTATCAATTTTAGGTTCAAAGGGAGCAGATAATTGCTTTAATAATGAATATGCGACCTTGTATTTAAATGGAAGAATAAGAGCGATCGCTGATATTGAATTAGAACCTATTCATCCTTGTCATCAAGATTTTCTGCGTAGTATCCAAGTACGTGCTAACTTAGTTGTACCAATTAGACCTGTCCGAAATATATAACGGAAAAATGGTAGAACGGTAAATGGAAAATATACCGTGGTTCTACCAAAGATGAAAAATATTACCAATTATATACATATGTACCCAAAACGCGCTAGGGGTA
>NZ_BJCE01000230.1:0-8496 GCF_005402885.1 Sphaerospermopsis reniformis | reverse complement strand
AATTATCAGCATCCCTAAATAATACTACTAATAACCAGGAATTTTCCCAGAATTTACCTCCTATTCCTGCTACGGTGGAAACAATTCAACCACCCACAAATTCTGTAGTTTCCAATTTTGATTCCCAACAGCGAAATCAAGCAATTTTGGAACTAGAGAAAATGTCTCTGAGTCCAAATAAATCTGGTGATTTGAGTCAAGCGATCGCCTCTGCTCAAAAAATTTCACCCGGTACACCGCTTTATCAACAAGCACAAAAAAATATTCAGGTTTGGAGTCAAATGATTTTAGATTTAGCCCAGGAACAGGCTAACCAGAGAGAATATATTGATGCTATAGCTACTGCGGAATTAATTAATAAAAATACAGCCTTTTATCGCCAAGCGCAAACATCAATTGCAAAATGGCAATTAGAAGCCAAGCAGTATTTAAGTAATCAAACTTTGTTGGATGCTGCTCAGGCTTTAGTTCGACCAGGACAAGCTTCTACTTATAACCGAGCGATTGAAGTAGCGAAAAAAGTACCACCAGGACAACCAGGGTTTGAAATTGCCCAAACATCTATTAATCAATGGAGTGAACAAATTTTAGAATTGGCTAAAAACCGTGCTGCACAAGGAGATTTTAACACTGCCATTGCCACTGCTACTTTAGTTCCTAAGCAAACCATCGCTTATGAAGACGCTCAGGATGCGATTGAAAAATGGCGCAATCAGTATACTAGGTGATTGGGGATTGGTGACTGGGGACTGGTGATTGGTGATTGGGGGTTATCTCCCCTGCCTCTTGACTCTTGCCTCCAGCCCCCTGCCTCCTGTTGTATGACTTAACAATATTGTGAAATATCTTCGCCACATTCATCAGCTAGATAGCACAGGGCGCGAAATCTTAAACCTACAACTTCTTCATATAAAGGATTTAGTTTACACATTGGGGGAATGTGAAACAAGACTTTCCCAAACAATTTGACATCACGTTCAAAAGGACATTGAGGGGGAATTAATCTACACACCCGATGAGCAAATTGGCGATCGCCTACTTTTAAAGTATCCAACCAATTTCGCAAAGGACGCAGGAAATCCCAACCTGAATGAGAATGAGAAGCCTGTAACTCTGTGACATTAGCTTTATTGGTATTATTCGTCTCTGCTTGATGGAGCGATACCAAGCTTGTGAAAAAAATATTTTTTGTGGTACTTTCAAATGCCTTCATGGTTATTCCTCTCTTTTTATGAGGGTATTCACCTTACTGATGAATATACAATATGACAATCACTCTGTCCGGGAGAATAGTATTTTGACGGAAATTCTGGAAAAAGTGCGAGTAGCTACTGAAAATCAGAATCTGTGTATTACTACGTCAAGTTAAACTCAATTTCCTTAAAATGTGTACTCCACTTAGCTAATCTTTTTCATAACTTGACACTCTTTAAATTTTAATTAAGACCTCTATCTTTGGACGGGTTTGGCTGTAACTATTACAAAACTTAACATACTTAATGTTTATAGGTCAAGTAACAATTATAAATGCTGTTTATACGCTATCTAATACAGTGATTATGTTGCAAGTTGCTATTTATAGTGTATTAACGCCAGTTACTACAAGTCGGCGGAGCCGCCCAACGCACGGGTTTATTCAGCAAGCCCTAAGTAGGGTTTGCTGAAAAAGTCCCTTCGTTGAGGCAGGGAATAGGGAATAGGGAATAGGGAATAGTTTTAGCTAATTAAGAAGCCACAGCAGTAGAACGAGTCCGCCGTCTTCTACCATCAGAAACCTTCACAGCAGGTTCAGGCGGTTGTTCAGGAACTTGCAGCAACAAAGTCACAGAAGCTTGACATTGTAACTCCCGACGCAGAGAACGGGCCAACTCCTTCTCTAAAGTGCCTTGTAAACCGCCCCAGTCTATATCATTGGGTTCATTTCCCGTCACAAACTCAGACCAACGAACCCGCAAAATTTCCTCAATGCGTTGCTGTACCCATTTCAATAACAGCGATCGCTCAATACTTGTCACCACACCCCGCAGGTGAATTTCTGGTCTAGCCAACAGTTTACCATTCCAATCAACAGCAGCCGCAATAGTCGCCAGTCCTTCAGAAGCCATCGTTTGCCGTTCTTGCAACACTTTGGCGCTCACCATTCCAGAACTCGTTGTATCCACCAGTTCAATACCCGAAGCTACTTTAGCCGCAACACGGATAGATTCTTCAGTTAGTTCTATCACATCCCCATTCTGAATAATCACCATATTTTCTTTGGGAATGCCCATACTCTGAGCAGTTTCCGAATGCTTCACCAACATCCGATGTTCACCATGAACAGAAACAAAGAACTTAGGACGAGTTAAAGCCAGCATGAGTTTTTGTTCTTCTTGACAACCGTGTCCAGAAACGTGAACGCCCTTATCTCTACCATAGACCACATGAGCGCCTTGGATCATCAATTTATCAATGGTGTTCACCACCGCAATGGTATTACCAGGAATGGGGTTAGCAGAGAAAACAACTGTATCTCCTTCTCTAATTTTAATATGGGGGTGTTCTTTGTTAGCAATGCGAGTCATGGCCGCCATTGACTCACCTTGAGAACCTGTTGTTAAAATCAGTACGTTCTCATCCGGTAAACCCCGGACAGTATGCAAGGGTTGAAATAGGCTATCTTCACATTTGATATAACCTAAATTCCGGGCATGGGCAATCAAATTTAGCATTGAACGTCCCACAACTGTCACTACTCGGTTATGTTTCTTGGCCAGTTGCAACACTATATTGATCCGATGCACACTGGAAGCAAAGGTAGTAACAAATAAACGCCCTTTAGCTTGGGAGAATACCCGGTCAAGGTTGGGATAAACGGAACGTTCAGAAGGTGTAAATCCTGGTACTTCTGAGTTAGTGGAATCACTTAACAAGCAAAGTACACCTTTTTCCCCATGTTCCGCTAGGCGCTGTAAATCAAACTTTTCGCCATCTACAGGGGTATGGTCAATTTTAAAGTCCCCTGTATGGATAACTACACCTAATGGAGTATGAATAGCAACGGTAAAACTATCAGCGATAGAGTGGGTGTTGCGGATGTATTCGACAAAAAAGGCTTTACCAATTCTGACGACATCACGAGGAAGAACTGTTCTTAATTCTGTGCGATCGCGTACTCCTGCTTCTTCTAATTTCCCCTCTAACATGGCCATTGCTAATCTTGGTCCATAAATTACGGGGATGTCAAATTGTTTCAGGTGAAAAGCAATACCACCAATATGGTCTTCATGACCATGAGTAACGATCATGCCTTTGATTTTATGGCGATTTTCCCGTAAATAAGTTGTATCAGGTAGTACAATATTTACTCCGTGCATGGACTCGGTGGGAAAAGCCAACCCTGCATCCAAGAGGACGATTTCATCCTCGTATTCAAAAACACAGGTATTTTTTCCTATTTCATGTAAACCGCCCAATGGAATAATTTTCAGGGCTGAGTTAGCTTCGTTTCTAGCCATTTTCTCCTGTATGTTGTGTGAGTTGTTAATCAGTTGATAGTTAGCGTTCTTGTATGAAAGACAACATCAAATGTCTATATAATTCAATGTCAAAATAGCCAATTTCCACTTCTGATATTCAATCAATTTGGTATTGAATAAATAAAAGTAATTGACCCCGTTCCCGTAGCTTCTTATCAAAAAAGATTCTTATATCGTTCAGTTGTAGCACAGATGTTTAAATTGCGACCTAGAAGCAATTATTACTTTTTATTTATAAGTATCTGGGAAACCAGCATCTGGCTAGTATCCAATATATTGGCGCTCAGATTAAACTGAGTTTATGCAACACATCCTCTAACTTCTGACAGATTTCTGCGTCAGCTTCGCACAGCGGTGGACGAACTGAACCAACGTTCCAACCTTGAAGTTTTAATGCTTGTTTAACAGGAATGGGATTTGTTGTTAAAAATAAAGCTTTAAACAAAGGGAATAGTTGTAAATGAATCTCAGTAGCAATTTGAATGTTGCCTACATTAAAGGACTCTATCATCTGTTTTAGTTGATTACCTACCAGATGAGAAGCCACACTCACCACACCTTTAGCACCAACCGCTAACAGAGGCAAGGTTAAAGAATCATCTCCAGCGTAAATCTGAAATTCCTGTGGTGTCAAGCGGCGAATTTCACTAGCTTGATCTAAGTTACCACTGGCTTCTTTAATTCCCACAATGTTGTCGATTTGTGCTAATTGCACAACTGTTTCTGGACTCAAATTTTGACCAGTCCGACCAGGAATATTATATAACAACATCGGTAGGTCAGGACAGGCTTGAGCGATCGCCTGAAAGTGTTTGTATAGTCCTGCTTGGGGTGGTTTGTTGTAGTAAGGTACAACTTGTAAAGAACCATGTACTCCTATTCTAGCTGCTTTTTCGGTTGCTGCGATCGCTTCTTTGGTAGAATTTGAACCACACCCAGCAATTACTTTTGCTTTCCCTGCTACCGCTTGCAACACTTCCACAAACAGTTGATACTCTTCATCCCAGCTTAACGTGGGAGATTCACCTGTTGTTCCACATATCACTAATGTATCTGTACCATTGTCAACTAAATTTGCTGCTAATTTTCCAGCTACTTCATAGTTAACACTACCATCTGCTTTAAACGGCGTGATCATTGCCGTTATCACTGTACCAAAATCTACCACCCGTTTTTCACTCCTGATTTGTCTTTAGTTGTTAGTTGTTAGTTGTTAGTTGTTAGTTGTTAGTTATTAGTTATTGGTTATTGGTTATTGGTTTATTCATCTTTCTTTCCCAGTCACCAGTCACCATTCCCCAGTAACAGGTCCTCATTCATCAATCACCAGTCCCCAGTCCCCAGTCACCAGTCCCCAGTCATCAATCACCAGTCACCAGTCCCCAGTCACCAGTCCCCAGTCACCAATCACCCATTCTGAAGTAGATTTTTTTCTACTAATAATTCGGCGATTTGTATCGCATTTAAAGCCGCACCTTTACGGATTTGATCGCCACACAACCATAATTCTAAGCCACAAGGATGAGAAATGTCTTGTCTAATTCTGCCGACTAAAACCTCATCTTTACCACTAGCTTCTATAGGCATGGGGAAATAATTTTTCTGCCAATCTTCCACCAATTTCACACCAGGCGCATTGCTTAAAATTGCTCTTGCTTCATCTGGACTAAAAGGTGTGTCAAACTCCAGGTTAATTGCTTCGGAATGGGCGCGGAGTACGGGAACCCGTACACAAGTAGCAGTAATTCTGATGTCTTGACTACCAAATATTTTCCGAGTTTCGTTGACCATTTTTAACTCTTCCTCACAATATCCTATATCAGTCATTGGGGAATTATGGGGAAATAAATTAAACGCCAACGGATAAGGTAACACTTCAGCTACTGGTTGTTGTCCTTGTAATATAGCACTGGATTGAATTTTCACTTCTTCCATTGCTTTTGCACCAGCACCACTGGCAGATTGATAAGTTGCCGCTACAATCCTTGTTACTGGTTTTACTTGATGCAGTGGCCAAACTGCCAACGTCATTAAAATTGTGGTGCAGTTGGGATTGGCAATAATGCCTTTATGCTCGGCTGCGGCTTGGGGATTCACCTCTGGAACTATCAAAGGTACATCCGGGTTCATACGGAAGGCGCTAGAGTTATCTATTACCACTGCTCCTTTGTCTACAGCTACCCCAGCCCAGGTTTTGGAAGTTCCACCACCAGCACTAGCTAAGACAATATCAACATTTGCAAAAGAGCGATCGCTGACTGCCTCAATTACAAGATTTTCGCCTTTAAACTTGAGCGTCTTTCCTGCACTGCGTTCTGATGCTAACAATTTTAAATCCGCCAGGGGGAAATTACGACTTTCTAGTAATTCCAGCAACTCCGTACCTACAGCACCAGTCGCACCCAAAATAGCTACACGATAGGATTTAGACAAATTCGACTCCTTCTTTAAGAGGTTACTAAGGTTACTAAGTTTTTTCTAATACTCAAAATATCTATAATGGCAACATTGAGCAATCAAAGAAATTTGAATACTTAATGAGTTTTTTTCTAATTTAGTAGATATCTATAATATCTAAAGAATTTGGATTTTAGGATATTTTATTTATATTTTGATTTTATTTGACAATAATTACCATTTAACCTGTATTACTTTGAATTATACACTACCATACAACAAACTCCAAACTAAGGGTAAAATGAATAGACTAACCATTAATTAGGTTGATAGAATCAATGGTACAACCTTGGCAACACCAGACTGCTTAGTTAACCATCTCCCAGTGGTGAGTAGGTTTGGGAAGCGGTTACTGGGTTTGAGATTGGGGGTTTGATCTTATCCTTCTCTCTTGAGAGCAGACAAGTATTGTTAGGCAACAGTGCTACCATGAGAATCTACCATGTTGACAGGATATCACAACCTGAACAATCTGGGTAACATTTTGCGTCTAACCTATCATGACCGCAGTAACAGCCATCAATTAAAGATCATTAAGCAGATTTTTTAGGACTAAACAACGTTTAAATGAGAAATTCTGAAAAATCGACTGAGATATCCTATCAGTAAAGATATAGCAGAAAAACTGGAAGGATCTGTAAATTTCTGTGCTATTGGCAGTAAACTAGATATCTGCTGAAGAGCGCAGCCCCTAAGCCCGGAGTTGAGGATGCTTAAAAGACGATTACTGGATAGCTAATTATCTAATTATCTAATTATTTTGTCTGATTTCGTCAAAAAATCCATCAACTGCACAAAACTGATGTATAACCTAAAAAATCCCTCTATTAATCTTAATATGAGCGATTAGTATAAGTTTTGTGTTGCACATCAAGTTAATAAGCGAGATATACGCAGCTTGTGTGTACTATCAAAAATGACAACACCAAAAAACAGAGACAAAGCATGAAAGTAACCCAGGAAAAACTTGAAAAAAGCCAAATTGGACTAGAAATAGAAATTACAGCGGAAGTTACCCAACAAAAATACGAACAGGTAATCAAAAATTTAAGTGCTACTGTAAATCTTCCTGGGTTTCGCAAAGGCAAAGCACCCCGGCAGGTATTATTACAGCGTCTAGGAAGCAGTCGCATCAAAGCATCGGTATTGGAAGAACTAATTCCCGAAGTTGTAGAGCAAGCAGTCAAACAAGAAGACATTAAGGCGATTGGCCAACCGAGATTAGTGTCATCCTTTGATGATTTGATTAATAATTATAAACCTGGAGAACCCTTGACCTTTGCTGCGGCGGTGGATGTAGAACCAGAAATCAAAATCCAGCAGTATACAGGATTCCAAGTCAAAGCCGAAGAAATCAAACATGATCCAACACGGGTGGATACAGTGTTAGATCAGGAAAGGCAGAAAATGTCCACATTAATTCCCGTAGAAGGAAGAGCAGCCCAAATAGGAGATGTGGCAGTAGTAGATTTTAAAGGTGTGTTGGCTAAAGGTGAAGGTGAAGACGAAGCAGCAGAACCTACACCCATTCCAGGAGGAGAAGCAGCAGATTTTCAAGTCGAATTGCAGGAAGATAAATTTATCCCTGGTTTTGTAGTCGGTATGGTAGGAATGAACCCTGGAGAAACCAGAGAAATTTCCGCCCAGTTCCCAGATCCTTATGCGAGTCAAGAATTAGCCGGTAAAGCTGCCTTGTTTACAGTGACACTCAAAGAAATTAAGGAAAAAGAACTACCACCATTAGATGACGACTTTGCTCAAGAAGTCAGTGATTTTGAAACTTTAGCAGAATTACGGACATCCTTAGAAGAACGTTATCAAAAAGAAGCCCAAGAGCAAACCAAAACCAATCAGCAAGAAGCTTTATTAGCGGAACTGCTCAAGCACGTAGAAATTGATTTGCCAAAAACTTTGATAGATAACGAAGTTGATGCCATGATCAAACAGACAATCATGAAATTGTCAGAGCAGGGAATGGATGTGAGAAAGTTTCTCACCCAAGAAATCCTGAATCAATTGCGCGAGCGTTCAGAACCAGACGCAGTAGAACGCCTTAAACGTTCTTTGGCTGTAGAAGAAATCGGTAAACGGGAATCAATCACAGCCACAGTTGAGGAAGTCAACGCTAAAGTTAAAGAACTCTTAGAAGAGTACGCTGATGAAGATATAGATGCAGTAAGACTGCAATCTTTGGTAGAAGCACAGCTAGTAAATGAGAAAATCATGGATTGGTTGCTGGCTAACTCATCCATAGAACTTGTACCCGAAGGTTCTTTAAGCACAGAAGAGGAAACTGATTCAGAAGCAGAAACGGCTACAGAAGCAGAAACAACCAGTCCTGAGTAAAGGTGACTGGGGACTGGGGACTGGTGACTGGTGACTGGGGACTGGTGACTGGTGACAGGTGACTGGTGACCGGGGACTGGGGACTGAGGAATGCGGACTGCGGACTGATGACAGAGGACAGGTACACGGGTGCAGTCGAGTGCGCACAGGTGAATGGGGATTGCTGCTTGTGCGC
>NZ_BJCE01000229.1:0-8516 GCF_005402885.1 Sphaerospermopsis reniformis | reverse complement strand
ACTATTAGGCTACCTATTCATATTACGGAAAAATTAAACAAAATTAAGAAAGCCCAAAGGCAATTATCCCAAAAATTGGGACGTGCGCCTAGTATTTCTGAACTAGCTGACGAATTACAATTAACGCATAAACAGGTGCGGGAGTGTCTAGAAAAAGCACGTTTACCCTTGTCTCTTGATTTGCGTCTAGGTGATAATTATGACATATTTCAGCTAAAGCTTGTCTAAAGTCGCCCTCTTTCACATCGTGGGTGACAACGACAATTTCTGCTAGTTCTTCCTGAAAACCGGTTTGGACGACTGACTCTAAACTCACGCCATATTTACCAAAGCAAGTTCCTAATTTACCGATGACTCCGGGATGGTCTTTGCTGAGGAAACGAGTGTAAAATCGGGTAACAAGTTCAGAAATTGGCGCTATTTGACAGTAATGTTGATGTCTACAAGCTAATAAGGGATTTGCTTTGGGGGTATTAGTTTTCAACGTCGCTACCAGATTTAAAATATCTGAACAAACAGCACTAGCAGTAGCACCAGCACCAGCACCAGGTCCAAAAAACATTACCTGGCCAATGGGTTCACCTTCCACCAAAATGGCATTATAAACACCATTAATACTAGCTAAAGGATGAGTTTGGGGTACTAAGGTAGGATGGACTCTCACTGATAGCTGAGAATTATCACCTGATTTGCCTTTGGCGATCGCCAATAATTTAATCACAAATCCCAATTTAGCAGCATAGGTAATATCGGTTTTACTGACTTGGCGAATGCCTTCACAATAGACATCTTGCAGGTTGATGCGATCACCAAAACCTAAAGATGCCAAAATAGCAATTTTATCAGCCGCATCCAAGCCATCAACATCAGCGGTGGGGTCAGCTTCTGCATAACCTAAACGTTGAGCATCAGCCAAAACATCGTTGAAGTTGCCGCCTTCCGTTTGCATCCGGCTAAGGATGTAGTTAGTTGTACCGTTAACAATGCCAGTGATAGTATGAATCTTATTAACGCTTAAAGACTGTTTGAGGGGTTGAATTACAGGGATACCACCACCAACAGAAGCTTCTAGCATCACATATACCCCAGAAGCATTGGCAGCGGTAAATATTTCTGCCCCAAATCGGGAGATAGCAGCTTTGTTAGCTGTGACTACGTGCTTACCATTTTTAATAGCAGTGAGGATCAGCGATCGCGCTGGTTCTAATCCTCCCATGACTTCCACAATTATATCTATATCTGGATCATTGACAATTGCTTCTAGATCCGTAGTCACTACCCCCGATGGTAGTTCTACATCTCGGTGTTTATCAAGCGATCGCACTCCCACACGATAAATTTCGATTTCCTGCAACAGTGGGTGACGACCTTCCAAGTCCTGCAACAATTGTACAGTCCCCGTTCCCACAGTACCTAATCCTAATATTCCTAGTTTAACACCCACAGATTTTGCGCCCAAACGATATACACAAAACAATTGTAGGCAGGGCATCGCCCCACCTACAAACTTAAAGCTGAGAATTTGGAATTAAATTACTATTGAGCATTGACCACATTAGTAGGTTTCCACGTGCCAGCGGCCTTCTTTTTTCATGCCTTTCTGATAATCACTCCAGTTCACACCTTCCTTAGCAGCAGCAGCGGACAAAGCGGCATCAATACCATCTTCCATACCACGTAAACCGCAGATGTAAGTATGGGTTTTTTCATTTTTAATCAACTGCCACAGTTCATCAGCGTTTTCTGCTACACGGTCTTGGATGTACATTCTGCCACCTTGAGCGTTTTGTTGTTCCCGGCTGATAGCATAGGTCAAACGGAAGTTATCAGGATATTTAGCCTGCATCTCTTCCAATTCTTCCCAATAGAGAATGTTTGCCGTCTTAGGTACACCAAACAGCAACCAAGCAAATCCATTGAATTGATATTCTGGGTTGGCTGCTCTTTCTGCATCTTTAAACATCCGCCACAGATATGCACGCATAGGAGCAATACCTGTCCCTGTAGCTAACATGATTACATTAGTATCAGTGTCTTCAGGTAATAGCATTTCCTTACCCACAGGACCTGTGATTTTTACTTCATCACCGGGTTTAATCTGAGTTAAATAGGTAGAGCAAACACCATAAACTGTTTCGCCACTTGCTGGATCTTTATATTCCAATTGACGAACACACAATGATACAGTCTTGTCGTCTACATCATCACCATGCCGAGTCGAAGCAATAGAATAAAGCCTCAGCTTTTCGGGCTTGCCTTTTTTGTCTATACCAGGGGGAATAATACCAATACTTTGACCTTCTACGTAGTTTAAGTTACTACCTGTCAAGTCAAACTTGATATGCTGAACAATACCAATTCCGCCTTCTTTTACTAACGGCTCATTAGAGATTACCTTACCGATAAAAGGAGCATTAGGACGATAAGTGTTCACAGGAACATCAGCGTGTTTGGCTTTCGCTTGAGTCATCGTGTTACCTTTTTTATCCTTAGATGGTTTAGCGAAACCTTTGGATTCGCTACTGGTACTCACGGGTGCGTCTTTACCAATCTCCTCATTGTTAGCATTTACAGGTGTCACTGGCTCGCTGACTTCTCTGTTAGCACTTTCTACGGCTCCTTGACCATTAACTGGCTGTAGCACCGATATAGGCTGAATGCTAACAATTTTACCGCCTAGACGAGTGATCCTTCGCATTTCTTGATTCATGCGGTTGTAAGGTACTCTGATGAATACACTGCCACTTTTACGAATAGGGTAGTTCGTTTGATCAGATTCTTGATTCTGACGCAGACCCACCACTTCGTATACGAAGACGCGGCTACCTGATTCTATGTTGGCAGCACCCTCAACAGCACCTTGATTGTACATTCGTTCTACCACTCCAATATTTACTTAACCGTTTATCAAAAAAATTCCCATCATATTGTCAGCTTTAAGTTTACCGGATTTTCGTTGCATAAAAGCATAAAACTGACAATGTGAGAAAACAGCATCATGAAAATGATGCCCTGCTCAGTACACTCGGCAAAGACTATATTAGGTATGGTATCCAACACACCTGTTCATCTTCTAAGGTAGATGATAAGTCTTTGACAGAATGTTAATAGTAAATCAATTTAAACTTTTTTTTACTAATTACATACTTATTGCTTCTCCTAATAACATATAATAGTCATTATTTACGCTATAAAACGAAATAATTTATTTAAATTTATTATTTTTCTGATTATACATAGCCTTTAGTAGTTTTCAACAGGCAAATATGTGAGAATTCAGGAGTCGGAAGCCAGGAGCTAGGAAAAAGATCAATATTGCCTGTTTGCTGTTGCCGATTGTCAACTAAAATATGGTTGAATAAGACTGTTACACCATTCAATTGTTTTTAACAGCAACGCCTGTTACAAAATACATCTTTCTGTTAAAATCTAGTATACCACTAGGATTAAATACTTACCAGTCCAGAACTCAGGATAGTAGAAATCAGTAGTTAACAGGACTATGTTGATCACTACCCTGATATGCTGTATTTATGCTGGATAAAAAGAACGCAGGGTTTTACCCTTAGAGTAAAACCTCTAGCTTCAAAAATCTGTTGTGTGAAAAAAATATTGATTTGGTCATCTTTTTAGTATTTAGAGGAGATTTATGACAAGTAAGCCGGAACGCGTGGTATTGATTGGAGTAGCTGGAGACTCTGGGTGCGGTAAGTCTACGTTTTTGCGTCGGTTGATCGACTTATTTGGTGAAGAATTAATGACAGTTATCTGCTTGGATGACTATCATTGCCTTGATCGTAAACAACGCAAAGAAACTGGTATCACTGCACTCGATCCCAGGGCAAACAATTTTGACCTCATGTATGAGCAAATCAAAGCTCTAAAAGAAGGTAATGCCGTTGATAAGCCGATTTATAACCACGAAACCGGCATGATTGATCCTCCAGAACGGATTAAGCCCAACCACATTATAGTAGTTGAGGGGCTGCATCCTCTATATGATGAGCGGGTGAGAGCCTTACTAGACTTCAGTGTTTACTTTGACATCAGTGATGAAGTCAAAATTGCCTGGAAGATTCAACGAGATATGGCGGAACGTGGACACCGCTATGAAGATGTATTAGCCCAAATCAATTCTCGTAAACCTGACTTTGAAAAATTCATTGAACCACAAAGAGAATTTGCGGATGTGGTTTTACAGGTATTACCCACAAACTTGATCAAAAATGATACCGAGCGCAAAGTATTGCGGGTACGGATGTTACAAAAAGAAGGTAAGGAAGGGTTTGATCCAGCATACTTGTTTGATGAAGGTTCAACCATTCAGTGGACTCCTTGTGGACGCAAACTGACCTGTTCTTACCCTGGTATGCAGCTTTACTACGGTTCTGATGTGTACTACGGTCGTTATGTATCTGTTTTAGAAGTAGATGGTCAGTTTGACAACCTGGACGAAGTAATTTACATCGAAAACCATCTGAGCAACACATCTACCAAATACACAGGTGAGATGACTCACTTATTACTGCAACACCGTGAATATCCAGGTTCTAATAATGGAACTGGTTTGTTCCAAGTGTTGACAGGTTTAAAAATGCGTGCTGTTTATGAACAATTGACAGCTAAGGAAGCAAAGTTAGCGGCTCAAGTCTAGAACCAGCAATGTTGTTAAACACAAAAAGGGGTTGCATCTGTGGGTGTACCCCTTTTTTGTTGTGGAGAAAGTAAATTTTTTCCCTGTTCCCTGTTCCCTGTTCCCTGTTCTCTGTGTCAATATGGTTATGATTTGAGAAATGAGTAGCTGAAACTAAAATAACCAAATTTAGTCAGTGAATAAAATTATTCCAGTTATTCCAGGAGGATTTTCCTTTGTCTCGACGCTATTTATTTACCTCCGAGTCTGTAACTGAAGGTCATCCAGATAAAATCTGTGATCAAATCTCTGATACTATTCTGGATGCTTTGTTGACACAGGACCCTAGTAGCCGGGTGGCGGCTGAAGTAGTTGTTAATACTGGATTAGTATTAATTACTGGAGAAATTACCACCAAAGCCAATGTAAATTTTGTCAATCTGGCTCGTAAAAAAATCGCGGAAATTGGTTATACTGACGCAGTTAACGGCTTTTCTGCCAATAGTGCCAGTGTACTCGTAGCTTTGGATGAGCAGTCACCGGATATTGCCCAAGGTGTAAATACTGCCCACGAAACCCGTAGTGCTGATAGTGAAGAACTATTTGATAAAATTGGTGCTGGTGATCAAGGTATCATGTTCGGTTTTGCTTGTAACGAAACACCAGAATTGATGCCTTTACCCATTAGTTTAGCTCATCGCATTGCCCGAAGATTGGCAGCAGTGCGGAAAACTGGAGATTTGCCATACTTGCGACCTGATGGTAAAACCCAAGTTACCGTAGTTTATGAAGATGGTAAACCTGTAGGTATTGATACAATCTTAATTTCCACCCAGCATACACCTAATATTGGGGATATTACGGATGATGCGGCGGTGCAAGCTAAGATTAAAGAAGACCTGTGGACTGCGGTAGTCATGCCTGTGTTTGGCGATATTGCAGTTAAACCAACTGAGGATACACGGTTTTTAGTCAATCCCACTGGTAAATTTGTGATTGGTGGACCTCAAGGAGATTCTGGACTGACAGGACGGAAAATCATTGTTGATACCTACGGTGGTTATTCCCGACATGGTGGTGGTGCTTTCTCTGGTAAAGACCCCACAAAGGTAGACCGTTCTGCGGCTTATGCGGCTCGTTATGCGGCGAAAAATATTGTGGCTGCGGGTTTAGCTGAAAAATGCGAAGTCCAGTTAAGTTATGCTATTGGTGTAGCCAGACCTGTAAGTATTTTTGTGGATACCTTTGGCACTGGTAAGGTTGATGATGAAATCTTACTGCAATTAGTCAAAGATAACTTTGAACTGCGTCCAGCAGGAATTATCCACACTTTCAATTTACGCAACTTACCTAGTGAAAGAGGCGGACGTTTTTATCAGGACGTTGCAGCTTATGGTCACTTGGGACGTTCTGATTTAGATTTACCTTGGGAACGGACTGATAAGGTAGAGGTTTTGAAGCAGGCGGCGAATAAGTATCTTTCTGAAGCGATCGCACCTGCATTAACTTAGAACGATCAAACCCAGATACCCACTTTCTTTAAGAAAGCGGGTATCCTATTTGCATCTATTACTTAGGGTTTGCTGAGAAAGTCTTTCCGTGAGGGCATAGGAGTCAGGAGTCAGGAGTCAGGAGTCAGGAGGAGATTTGAAAATTTCTTTGCCATCTCTTGAAATCCCAAAAAATGCACACTTTTTCCGGTATACCCTTCAAAACCCTTGCACTAATTTCTGTGTTTATCAGCCTCTAACCTTTGATATATCAAGGTTTTAGGTTTATTCAGCAAACCCTACTTAATTACCCTTAACAACGTCATCCCAATCAGGAATTTCTGCATTTTCTCCACCTACACCAATGGCAGTATTATAGATTTCTGCATCAGTAATGGTGAGATTATTCATTGATGCTTGATAGACGTTGGAATCATTAATAATCGCATTGGTGAGATTTGCATTATTAAGATTCGCTTGTTTTAAATTGACATTAGTAACAAAAGCAGATGTTAAATTTGCACCTGTTAAATTTGCCCCTGTTAAGTCTGCACCTTCGAGGTTGGCTTCTTGTAAGTTAGCACCCCGGAGGTTTGCTCCTCGTAAGTCTGCACCAATTAAATGAGCGCCTCTGAGGTTAACTCCTGAGAGTTGACATTTAGGACATTCCCCAGTGGATAAAAGTTTTTGTAGGTCTTGGGTATTTCCTGCTTGTACTGAGTTAACAAAAAACAGGGGAGCGGCTAAGGCTATAGCGGCTAATAGCTGGCGTTTCATAATATTCCCCCTTCCTTTTAGATAATATTACCCGTTCATTTTCCTCACAACTTTATTATCTCACTAAATGGCTCAAGAATGTTGATTTATCTCACAAATTAGATGTGATGTTTTAACCGTTGGCGAGTAATGCTATAACTATGACTGGGGTTAGGTCTTAGCTATTTCTAAATACTGAATTTTGGAAAATTGCTAATGTTAAGCTAATGTTAAATTTTGTGTTAAATATTTTTAACTTGTATCATTGAGCATAGTTTTGTTGTAGAAGTAAATGAGTATTGTTTACTATTAATAAATAGGTGGTTTTAGCCAAGAAATTCGCGCATATACTCTATGACTAATTCTGGCTGTTCTTGTTGTACCCAATGACCAGAATTAGGAATATATTTGATTTGTAAGTTTCTGACGTATTCTTGTGTACCATAGGTAAGTTCTTTACCTAGTGCGGTGTCATGTTCTCCCCAAATCATCAGGGTAGGAACTTCCAGAATACTCCAATGTTTGTGGAGGATACCCTGTTGAAAAATGTTACGGTAATAGTTCAACATGGCTGTCATTGCACCTCGTTTTGCGGATGCGTCTTTATAGGCTTCAATGTCTGCTTTTGTGAAGGCATTTTTATTAAAAGCTGTACCTTGAATAGCTTTGGCTATAGCTTCGTAGTCTGAAGCTTGCAGGATTAGTTCAGGAAGCAACGGCAGTTGAAATAAGAAAATATAATAACTGCGTAATAATTGTTGGGGTGTGCTTAAACCTTGAGCAAATTTGGCGGGATGGGGGAGGTTGAGTATGATTAATTTTTCTACCATGTCAGGGTGAGCGTAGGCAAAATTCCAAGCGATCGCACCACCCCAATCATGAGCGACTAAAATACAACTTTCATATCCTAAACCTTTGATTACTCCTTTTATGTCTTTAACAAATTCATCCATCACATAAGCAGACTGCGATTGAGGTTTATCACTATCGTTATAACCACGCAAATCAAGAGCAACAACGTGGTAATCTTGAGAAAATGGGGGTATTTGATGCCGCCACGAGTACCAAAATTCTGGAAAACCATGCAACATTAACATTAACGGTCCGTCCCCTTGGGTGACATAATGTAATTTGATGCCATTGGTGGTGATATAAGCGTGTGTCCAGGAATTTTCGATGATAGACATAACATTTGATAGATTCAAAACTTCTGTAATTTTCATTAAGAGCAATTATACAAAGTATTTTTCGTGAGAACATCTATAAAAAGTTAGGTTGTCAATGAGTAGAGTAAAAATACGAGGTGTCTGGTGAACGAAAACTGATAGTCAGGTTCTCAAGTCAAGAAAAAACATTGCGGCAGCGATGGAATTTTGAGCGGTAAAGATTGGAAAAACATTTAAGAAAGATTTTTAAGGTATAACTTCAGTGATGAAATTAGAAACAAAACAAACAATTGAGATTCTCAAGCAAGATTTACCGACCTTATTTGAGCAGGATATTTCTTATGATAAGCTGTTGTGCAGCTAGATTGTATAATAGGGAATTAAGTAACTAAGCGATCGCTTCTGAATTATGCCAGCAAAAAACCATCTGTCTCAAGAACAGAGAGAAAAGCTCTTAAAACACCTAAAAGA
>NZ_BJCE01000228.1:0-8608 GCF_005402885.1 Sphaerospermopsis reniformis | reverse complement strand
AAATTGTTTGATATGATTGTGGTAACATTTTGTTTTGATGGGGCCTCATTGCCCCTATTTTTTTTACTCCACTATTTTCTCAAATTATTGCCACATCTCATCTTCAACCCCCTTGTCACCCGGTAAGTTTTAAAGGTTTTTCCTGAAAAAGTGCTGCTGCTAAACCACCATTAAAAGCATCACCAGCAGCAACGGTATCTACTGCATTAACTGAAAATGCAGGAATATAAAAACTCTCTTCTTTAGTTGCACAATAAACACCTTTTGCACCTAGTTTAATAATTGCACATTTCACGCCTTTTTGTAATAAAGTATCTGCTGCTTTTGCTGCTGTTTCTTGTTCATTAACTGCAAAACCTACTAATTGACTAGCTTCGGTTTCGTTGGGTGTAATAATATCAATTAATGGGTAAATTTCATCTGGTAAATTATTTGGTGCTGGTGCAGGATCGAGAATAACTTTTATATTTGCTTCTTTGGCTTTTTGGGCTGCTAAAATTACTATTTCTAAAGGAATTTCTAGTTGTAAAAGTAGGAATTTTGCATCTATGAATAAATTAGATAATCTATTGATATCATCTTGATTAACTTTACCATTTGCACCGGGAATAACTATGATATTATTTTCCCCTTGCTGATCTACAGTAATAACTGCAACCCCAGAACTGACGGTTTCATCAATTAAGATATTTTCAGTTTTAACACCACAATTTTGCAAATTTTTAATGATTTCTGCACCAAAATTATCAGCACCTACACGCCCGATCATTTGCGTAGGTATTCCTAATTTTGCTAATGCAACTGCTTGGTTTGCACCTTTACCCCCAGGGGTGGTAAAAAAGCTTTCGCCTAGCAATGTTTCCCCAGGAATAGGTAAGCGGGGTGTGATTGCTACTAGGTCTATATTTATGCTGCCAAAAACGATAATTTTCATATTCAGGAGTTATTAAATACAGCAGATTTAAGATTTTAAGGGCGGGTAGGATGCCCACCCCACAAGATTTAAAATGTTTGAATGTGTAATCTTTTCATGTGTAATTAATGATGACTAAAATATTAAGCACGCCATCGCAATAATACACTTTTTACAGGATTGATAAATTCTCGTTTTTCAGATGTAGCACGGGCAAATTCACGTTTTAATTGATAATACCATTGTGCTTGCATATCTGAATCTTTAATCAGTCGCAATACAGGATTGTATTTGAGTCCAATTTGCTGTTTTTCTACTACTGTGCGGTCTTGATCTAAAAATTTTCTGGCTAAGATATGAATTAAAGGTGTGAATATTCTTAACCAATTTGGTATACCATAAAGGATAAAATTTACTTCTGTTGCGGTTTCAGAAATTGGTGTGACTGCGGTTAAATTACAAAGTCGATGTTTGCCAAATGTAATTTCTTCTATTCTCACTCCTGGTAAACGAAAAGAAATTTCTACTTCGGGTATTCCTCCACCGACTAACCAATATAATCGGCTCATATTTTCCATATTATCTGACAATTGATGTCGTCTGACTGTAAACCCATAATGTGAAGGATCAAATTGTTTGACTTCTTCATGTATTTCTCCACTTCTCCACCACCAAACTCTATGTACATAGGGAGAATGTGCAGGGTCCATTAAACCTGTCACCGCATGATCTACAAAGCAAGGAAACCGCATTACTTCTACTAAATGAGGTTGTTGTTCAGGAAAACCAGGAACTATGGGAACATCTTTTTTATCAGCGTTGACTTGAGATTTTTCGCTATCGGCCATGTAGATCCAAATGTTGCCTTGAGTCTCATAAATAGGATATGATTGCACATCAAAACGATTCAAATCTATGTTTTGTTCTGGTAATAATGATGGAATTTCTACACATTTTCCCCCAGGGTTGAAGCGCCAACCATGATAACAACATTCTACTTCTTGACCATTGAATCTACCACAACTTAAAGGTACTGCACGATGAGGACAAATATCACGCACTGCAAAAACTTGACCTTCTTTATTTCTCATCAGCAGTACAGGTTCTCCCAAAAAAATCCGGGATACCATCTTACCTGGTTTGAGAAGATGACTAGGTAGTGCGTAGTACCAAAGATTACGTAATAAGATGTGATTGTTATCTATCATGTATGGCTAAGATATGACTAGGAAAAATATACAAAAATAATCATAGACAACAAGTGTCATTTTAAACAGCTTTATTTTTGTTGATTGCTATTCGTAGGTTGGGATTCGCGTTAGTGCTACAAAGCAAGGGAACTTAGATGCAAAGCAGCTTACCGCAGGGTCAACTAACATTAGACCTCTCCAGAAAAGAAATTATGGAACTTATTTATGGGGGCAGGGCGAAGCTTATGGGATATCTAGATATCTAATTTTTCCGTTAAATTATCGCCTAAATGCTTCGCCCCTACAACTTATGAGAAATTAATACATTCTATTGTGGAGATGTCTATTCTACATTTACCCAAAAGTCTGCGGTTTTGATTTTACCATTGCGGTCAAATTGCATCCACATTTTATAAGTTCCTGACTGGGGAAATTTGGTATGAAATTTCACTTGTCCATCAGGAGTATTTTTCATTGCATGGGCGTGAAGATAGTCAGATTTTGAAAGAGTTGATGAACTTTTAATAATTACTAAATGTCCTTTTTCTCCTAAGTATGGTTTCAGGTCTTTTACTGGTTGATTGTTGTTATCTTTGATATCAAATGTTAAACTTACTTCTTCACCTACTTTGATTTTTTCTTGAGAAATATTCAGGTTTACTTTTGTATCGGATATAGTTTTAGTTTTTTCATATTTAGCTAAACTTTTGGGTAGGGGAACTGTACCGGGAATAGTGAGATTTGTGGATGATATATACTCTGCTTGTCCTGCTGGTTTATAATCACTAAAAAGTGTGTATTCTCCTGGGTTGGGAAAATTGACGCTGACTTGAAAACTACCATTTTCTTTATATTCAGGGTGCAAATGATCAAAATGTTCTAAGTCATTGCTGACAACTATTAAGTGCATAATTTTTTCTTGGAAAACATCAAATTTATTGACTGGTTTTCCTGTTTCATCCTGAATATCAATAGCTAGGTTAATCGGTTGGTTAGTTGTTAAATTTTTGGGTGTTGTTAATTTCGCTTGGGTTGTGATAGCTGTTTTGGGTTTTTCTTCATGCTGTGAGTGATCCATTTTTTGCTTTTCTGAATGTGCTTGATGTTCACTCATGGGTTTTGATTTTTGTTTTTCGGTTTGAGGAGTAGTTTCACTATTATAAATCTTTGCTTCACCAGATTTAATTATTGATGAACAACCAGACGATGATAATAATGTTGTAGCTACAAAAAAACCTACTAAAATACGTTGCATCTTGATATATTTCCTGAATGAGAATCTAGGGTTTAAATGAAAATCTACTTTTGACTTTTTCACCTTTAATATCAGAGAAGATAACTACCTGATATTTACCTGCAGCTGTTTGAAGTAACTTAGGCTAATCTAATTGACTTCTCCAGAAAAGAAATTATGGAACTTATTTATGCGGTCAGGTCGAAGCTTATGGGATATCTAGATGTCTGATTTTTCCGTCAAATTATCGCCCATAAGCTTCGCCCCTAAAACTTAGACAAATTAATACATTCTATTTTGGAGAGGTCTAATTGACTTGATGAATTTAACTTCTTTACTCACTGTAACATCAACCATTAACTATTTTTACACACAAAAATGAAATCAGAATGAAATTAATAGAAAATAATAGAAAATAATAGAAAATAATAGAAAAATATTTTCTCTCAACAGAAAGTTATAAAGTTATAATTAATACACTATTAGTCAGAAGTGAACGCCATTGTTATGCTAATTGATGTGTAATATTTTTGCCAATTTCTTTAGTAGAGACACCTTTTACCTAGCTTACCTAGCGTCTCCATGATCATCATTTTTTTAGTAATTAATCAGTGATGAAATTGTTGAAAAAGCTAAAAATTTTGATTTTAATCTATCTTTTGATAGTAGATTAATCAACTTTTTTAAACATCGTAATTCCATATCATATATCTAATTATTTGGACACATCCTATAGGAAGATGACTATAAATAGGAGTAGAATTAAATTAATCTTGGTGTGTCGAATAACTGCTTTCTATGGAGGTTTAGCCGAGCTAAACCTTTTTTTATGATGAAACAAATTAGCAAAGAATATTAATTTTCTCAAAAATCATCTTTCCTAGAGACTGATTAATTTACCCCATAAAGTATCTATAGAAATATAATCTACTTCTACCCAAGGCTTGTTCTGTGATCAAGCCTTTCTTTTTTAATCATCATTCTTGACATTGACACTTTCGATTATTCTCAATTATTGTCGGTTGAATAATGTCAACTCTAGGAAGAAAGAATAATTTTTTGACAGGTATATTAAATTCAGTTATTAACAGGTAAACTCATATTTGTACACATCCTCTAGGTAGATGATATAAAATCTAAGTAAGCTTAAATTAACTAGATATGGTAAACACTTGGTATATATCTGGGCTTGGCGAAAAACCAAGCCTTTTTTGTGGTAGATAAATAGCAACGCTTGGATTTTCCCACAACTATTCCCACAAGTAAATTATTACTCACACACAATATAAAAATCTATTTTAATTACTCTTTAGGTAGTAGAAATAGCGATTTACAGAGAGTATTATTTAGTGTATTAATGCCTGAAAAACGTGTATTAACCCTGGTCAATATTCCAGGGTCTTTTTTTATGCAAATTGATGTTTGATTTTCAGTGGTATCTATTAGCAGGTTTTATGAATTTTGTACTCACCTGATAGAGAGATGAATTAGCAGAAAACAGAGTTTAAATTAACTATATATGGTAAACACCTGGTATATACAAAGGCTTGGCTTGAGTCCAAGCCTTTTTCATACTTTAGATAGATACTTAAAGAATTTAATACTGCTAAATAGAACCATATTTAAAATATTAACCAAGTAATGCTTTATCAGTTTTTGGAATATTTTGACACATCCTCTAGGAAGATGATCTGTAAGCAGACAAGAACTAAATTAATTTAGTACGTTGTTAAGCACAGCAATTTTTGAGGTTTGGTTCACAGCCAAACCTTTTTCTTTAAATGTTGTAATTTTATTTTTCTGTGATTTTCATGGTCTATTCTGCTACAATAATAATGTCCTCTCAACAGTGTTTTATCTGCATATCCAAAAAATAAACTATGAGTAATTACATCCCAGACTACGATCCTAGCGGTATAGCAGAAATTAATGGTAATCTCTTAGGCTTACCTTATGATTATAACACTGCTAATTTAATTATCTTTGCTGTTCCTTGGGAAGTTACTGTTTCTTATGGTGCGGGAACAGCGAATGCACCACAGCGAATTTTAGATGCTTCCTATCAAATAGATTTGTTTGATTTTGATCATCCTGATGGTTGGAAACAAGGAATTTATTTAGTTGAAATTTCTCAAGATATCTTAGATAAAAATAATTATTATCGTCAACAAGCTGCTAAAATAATTGCCAGACAATCTGAAGGTAAAGCATTAACAAACACACCGGATTTAACACCTATCCTCACAGAAATTAATCAAGCGGGTGCACAGGTAAATCAATGGTTATTTAGCCAATGTCAGCAAGCAATGAATTTAGGTAAAAAAGTTGCTGTCATCGGTGGTGATCACAGTTCACCTTTGGGTTATTTCCAAGCTTTGGCAAATCAATATCCTGATTTTGGAATTTTACATATTGATGCACACGCAGATTTAAGAGATGCTTACGAAGGGTTTGAATTTTCCCATGCGTCAATTATGTTTAATGCGTTGAAAATTCCGCAAATTTCTAAATTAGTGCAGGTGGGTTTGCGGGATATTTGTATTGATGAAGTGGAAATAATTAATAATTCAAATAATCGGGTTTTTGCTTATTATGATTCAGCGATCAAACAACAACAATATGCTGGTAAAACTTGGATTGATTTATGTCAGGAAATAGTAGGGAATTTACCTGAGAATGTCCATATTAGTTTTGATGTTGATGGTTTAGATCCTAAACTTTGTCCTAATACGGGAACTCCCGTTCCTGGGGGTTTGGAATTAGAGCAAGTTTATTGTTTATTTAGGGAAGTTGTCAAGAGTGGAAGAAAGATTATTGGGTTTGATGTGAATGAAGTTGGTGATGCGGAATGGGATGGAAATGTAGGTGCGAGGATAGTTTATAAGTTGGCGAATTTGTTGGATTTATCACAGAAATAAAAACCAGTAAAGAGGGTGGTGTTATAGAATAAGACAAAGCATATTAACTAAGACTATGAAGACACTTGTTAAATGGTCTATTGAAGATTATCATCGGATGATTGCCGCAGGGATTTTGAGCGATCGCCCTGTAGAATTACTAGCAGGGGAAATAGTCGAAATGTCTCCAGAAACACCCATTCATTACAACACTGCTAGACGTGGTACTAAATACCTGGAGGAGTTACTAGCAGGTAAAGCTGAGGTTCGTTTTAATGGTCCAGTTACATTATCTTCCTCTGAACCAGAACCAGATATAGCTATTGTTCGTTTACCAGAGTCAGCTTATAATGAACGCCACCCAGAACCACAAAATATTTTTTGGATTATCGAAGTTGCTAATACCAGTTTACAGAAAGATGTAGATATTAAAGCTGCTATTTATGCGGAAGCAGGAATACCAGAATATTGGGTTTTGAATTTAGCAGCTAAGAATATAATTGTGTTTCGAGAACCGGAAAATGGTAAGTATTTGAGTGAACAAACGATTGAGGAAGGGGTAATTATTCCTTTGGCGTTTGTAGATGTTCAAGTGTCAGTTGAGAGACTTTTAGGGTGATGGCGTTTGAGTAGATGAGATGTCTGAATCAGGATTTACATGATTAATTTTTTTGTCTGAATCAGGATGTCCAGGATTTCAGGATTTACAGGATAGTTTTTATTCAATAAACAAACTTGCATCAACATGAAACAAATTATCCAACATCTCACTTTGTTCTTTTGAATTAAAATTAAGAGTCATTACAACTAATTAATTAACTGGTGTTGATGTAGGTGTTGGTTGTGGTGCTATTTCTGAAGCGGGAACACCCATATAAAAAAGTAAAAATACTAGCACAAATGCGGCAAATGCTCCTGTAGCTTTAACTTGAGTTTTTGTAGTTTGAAAAGGTATGAAAGCTTGTAAACCAAGATCACCAGAAAATAAATAACCAGCAATACCAGCAAATGCAGATGCTAAAAATCTCACAATAGCTAAAGCATTGCCAGTTAGGGTTCTAGGATAAAGCACAAGGACAATAAAAGTGATTAATACTCCTAGAACCATAGCTAAAGCAATGCCACGTTCAGCAGAAGAAATAGGTTGTTTTTGAGGTGGTTGAGGTGGTTCTGGTGGTTGTGAAGTCATATCAGAGTTTTTAGGTGATTTTGATGGTTCTATTCTCTCACGTTCTCTGCGCCTGCGTCTTTGTTCTTCTGATTCAATGCCATTTAGCAGGTCTCGCGCATCAAAAGCTTCTGTGAGTCCTTCGGGAATGAAGGGTAAATTGTTCTCTGCGTAAACAAGCAGGTTTTCATAATCTGCAAATATATCAGGATGTCCGGGAATTGGTACTTTTTCTTTTGCCTCTAACCCTTTAATACTTTGATGAATGCCATCAAGCTGAGAACGAATCATTGCTAGTAGTTCTCTGCGTGTGGAAATATTACCACTAATGAAAATGAAGATTTTGCGGTCTTCTTGGTCACTTTTTACTAATGCTCGATTGTTGCCATATTTTAATACAATACCACTACGCCACCAGGTGTTTCTCTCTGCTAGATGGTGCATTCTAACAATAAATCGGGAAATAATGCTACTAGGTAAAATATTATAGTGATATTGAAAAGCTAGAACATTCTCCCATTCTCCAGTTGCAGGTTCTTCTTTTGGTAATAAGTCAGGAATGAGATAGCTTTCCCTTTCATCCAAAGGAAAACATAGTTCAAACTTCCGCATCATTTCAATAATAAATAGCGATTTATCGTCGGGATATTTAGAACTATCTAAAATTCGTTGCAGTTCTTGAAGTTGCAAAATACCCCGGAATTGCGTCATGAGCAGATTGTCATTAAGAATTTTGTAAACACCGTTTGTTACCCATTCTGGATTTAGAACAGACGTATTTCTTACAATAGGATCATTGCGGAAGTTCAGAACAATACCAAGTTGATGCAGCAATTCAATTAAAGTAGATTGTTTACTTTCTGTGGTAATTTGTTCTTGATTGCAAATATTTTCATATTGATAATAGGCAATATAATCTTTATCCATTCCTTCAAGAATAGTTTTCACCTGAAACCAACTTTCGGGTAAGAGGTCGTGGATACCTTCTAATTGAGCAAGTTCTCTTTCAATAACCAGGGTAAGCTCATCTAATTTGGTATAAAATGAACTTGACAAAAGAAACAAGATAAGCAGCAGCGAGCAGAGAAAAATTTGACTTGACATGGGAGCAAAAGAAGTGAGATGAGGAGATAAGCTCCCCCTTCAACTCTAGGAATAAAGGTTTATGTCAGCAGGATTTGAAACTAAGTCAAGTGCTTCCAAGAA
>NZ_BJCE01000227.1:0-8745 GCF_005402885.1 Sphaerospermopsis reniformis | reverse complement strand
TATAATTGGTAATATTTTTCATCTTTGGTAGAACCACGGTATATTTTTCATTTACCGTTCTACCATTTTTCCGTTATATATTTCGGACAGGTCTAATAAATCTCATGAATAAATCTCATGAATAAATCTCATGAATAAATCTATTGCTACAGGTGAAGTTAGAGAAAATTCCTGCTATACTATTTTGATTACTCTTGTTCCGGTGTAGTTCGCAAATTTTTTGATGAATTAACCGCAAAGTACGCAAAGTACGCAAAGGAAGAAAAGGAGTAATCTGTTAGAGATTTTAGCAAGAAGGGAGTAGTAGTAAGTTAAAAAATCTGGTTTTGGCTACTATTCATTAACTCAAGTTCTAAGATAGCTCAGAGCTTTCAATTTTCACATCAACTTCATCACTATGCCACCAATAGAATCTTTAGAATCTTCATCGTCTCAACCTATTAGTAATAACTGGTACTTGTTGAATGTTCGTTCTAAAAAACGGCAATCATTTTTAAAATTTTTGAATCTGGCAATAGCGCAAAATAACCTACAAGAATTATTTGTAGATATAAAAGTTCCCGAAGATACAGTATATGAAGATATTGTTTTACTGAATTTAAGTAATTTTAAAACAGCCTATTCTTTTTTAAAGGAAGTTGAGTTTTTCCAGAATATAGAACGCAAACCTTTACAGTCTGCACAAGTGAATCGAATGTTAGGAATAAGATGAATTAGTACAGAATTGAGGAGTAGGGGTTTAGCATTGCTAAACCCTTACAATATGAAGCAGTAAGCAACTCTAGACAGCGGCTTCTGTTCTAGTTTCTCCGCCCATTCTTTCTTGAATTCTGCTCTTAGCGGCTTTGAATTGTCTAGCTAATTCCTCACTTTCTCTGCTACTCATGTTATTACGAATAGCTGCAAACATTGTGCTTTCTTCTTGACGAATATGATCGCCAATTTGATCCCAAATTTGTCTGAGTCTGTCTTTAAATTGTGGTGTAGCAGGGCTAATACCTCTTAATTCTTCAAACCAAGGACCCCAGCGAGCTTGTTCATCATATAATTCTTGGGTGTTAGCTTCACCATAAAAAGGACGAACTCGCGGATAAACTACTTCTTCTTCCGCACCTGCATGGGCGCTCAAATCTTTATAAATTTGTCCAAAATATTCTTGAATTTTTTGCGGATCATTGCTTTGCATTAATTCTGTAAACAAGATATTTACCTTATTGTGATCCATACGTAAAACATCTTGGATATTCATATCTTGCTTATCAGAAGTTTGGGTGACAGCACTACCCACAGCACCACTAATAGCGGCGATCGCATCTTGAACTCTTGCCCAAATTCCTTGATCTGCATCTTGTCCTGTTAGTTCCCGCACTCCTAAAATTTCCAAACTTCCTTTCAGTTGTTCTTGATGTGCGCGGTTTTCAAAATTGATAGTATTTAAAGGTCCAATTGCTGCCATCACATCAGCACCAACTTTCTGGGCAGCTTTATGAATTGTAATTCCATTCATTACTTGTTGATGCTTCAATAACTCATGTTGAAATACTTTTTCAAAGAAACTTAATTCATTACCTTGCATTAATTTGCGAACTTTTGCCACCATTTCTTGTACTGTAGATTCTGCATTTTTTTGAATGCCATATTGAACTACTACAGTATCAAGAATACCTTGATTTTTGCGGTCATCATCTAGCATTTTGCGGAGATTATTAGCAATTTCACCATCACTACATTCTCTTAAAAATCTTTCTTCATTATCAATAATTAACTGTTGCAGTAATTTCATATCTGCCAATTTTACTGCAATAGCATTTCGTTTTGTATCATCTAAAGTGGCTACCATGTTGAGTTCTCCTAGCTAAAGTAATCGCAAGTAATCGTATTTATTACCAATCCCAGGTTCGCATAATCACTAGATATTTTCCATCTTTCTTTTGAACGATTACATTCTTAACTCTGGATAGAAAAACAGGATATATACCAGGAGTCAGGAGTCAGATGTAGGGGCAAACCCCCTGTGATTGCCCTCTTTGTTTTAGCCAGAGTTTCATAATCAATTGCTATTATAAACCCTTTGAATGTTGTGATTGAAACAGAAATAAACACCACAAATATCTGTTAATTATGTCTGCTTCTACTGTAAGTTATATAATTATAGATTTTTTATTCCATCCCTAGATAGATAAATTTTTATGCTCAATTTTCTAGATTTGCTCAAAGATAGTTAATTAGTAAATTATAGTAAATTATAAAAATTATAAAAATTATAAAAATTATAAAAATTATAAAAATTATAAAAATTATAAAAATTATAATAAATTAAGTGATTACGTGATTATGTCAGAAAATCCAGGTTGGGGAGAAAATGTTGAGAAAATTCCTACTGCTGAATAATAGGAGATGAAAAGATGGCAACTACAGAACCAAATTCTACACCATTTCCCAATTTACCACCAATTATTGAAAGCGATGATCGAGAATATTTAGATAGTGGTGTACCCAGCACAGTATCCATAGCTGGACATCCTTTACATCCTTTGAGTATAATTTTTCCCATAGCTTTTTTAGCCGCAGCTTTAGGTAGTGATTTTGGTTATTGGTTAACGCGAGATTATTTTTGGGCTAGGGCTTCAGTGTGGTTAATTGGATTAGGTTTAGTTACTGGTATTATCGCTTCAGTTATTGGCATGAGTGACTTTTTACAAATAGAAAGAGTCCGCAAACGTGCCGCAGGTTGGGCGCATTTAATTCTGAATATTTCTATCCTGATTTTCACAACTTTGAATTTTATTATTCGTTGGGGTGATGCGGAATCAAATTTACTACCTTGGGGTTTATTACTATCATTAATTGTGGGAACTTTAACCAGCATTACCGGGTGGTTTGGTGCTGAACTTTCCTATCGTCATAAAATTGGTGTCGTGGGTGCGGGTAGTAAAATATATCCATAGTCATGGAATTTGAGATTTTGGATTTTAGATTTTGGATTTTGGATTTTAGATTTTGGATTGGTATAAATCAGCAATTGCGTTATCTTAATTCATGAAGGTTAAAAAAGTGCATCTTTCATGAAAGGAAAACAAGTTTTACTTACAGGTGGTACTGGTGGACTAGGTTTAGGTGTCACACCCGCAGTTTTAGCCCAAGGTGCTGATGTTACTATTCCTTATCGTAGTCTTAAAGATGTGGAAAGACTCAAAGGAATTTTATCACCAGCGGATATTGCCAGAATTAAATTTATTCCGGCTAATTTACAAGATGAAGCATCTGTAAAACAAGTCATTAATAGCATGATGCGAGTAGATGTTTTAATTCATTTGGTGGGTGGTTTTTCAATGGGAAAAACTCATGAATACAGCTTTGATAGTTGGAAGCATGAATTTGAATTAAATCTCAATACTACTTTTTTGACTTGTAAATATAGCCTGAAAAGAATGTTAGAAAATGGCTATGGGCGCATTGTAACTGTGGGTTCTCGTGCTAGTGTAGAACCTGCGGGACAATTAGCGGCCTATTCTGCGGCTAAAGCTGGTGTGATAGCATTAACTAAGGCCATAGCCGATGAAACAAAAGGAACTAACATCACTGCAAATACTGTCCTTCCCAGTGTCATTGATACCCCCACCAACCGGGAAGCGATGGGTGCAGAAAACGCGGATAAATGGGTAAAACCGGAGTCTATTGCTGAGGTAATTTGTTTTTTAGCTTCGGAAGCTGCTAAGGATGTACGTGGTGCTGCTATTCCTGTTTATGGGAATGTTTGATAATTGAATTGTAGATTTCATTTTATTTGATAAATGCTCATTCAGATTAATAACTGGATGGGTATTTTTTTATGGTTAAGAAAATTGTCATAATCAGGATTTCCAGGATTTAAGGATTAACAGGATTACAACTAGGATTTTATGATCAATTACCCATTACCAGCTTCAATTAAATGACCATAAATTTAGGTGAAAATGTCTATTTATTAAATTGCTATTGTCTAAAAAAAGATTGGTTATTTTACACTAATATGTTAAAATCTAGAATAAACTTTAATCAGGTAATCAACGATGACACAATCTACACCCGAAAGAGTTGTACGGCGTGGTCGAGTATTTCCCGAAATTCAATGGACAGAAGAAAGAAAAGCTCAAGAAAAAGCTAGAAGACAGGCTTTTTATGAACGTTGTTGGGTAATTTTTGAGCGTTTAAAACCAGAGATATTAGATAAATACTATGGTTGGTACATAGCCATTGAACCTGATAGCGGCGATTATTTTATTGATCAAGATAAAGAAGTAGCCAGTAACATGGCCAGAGAAAAATATCCTCATGTCATTCATCATATTTTTGGCATTAATGAAACAGGAGTTAGTGGCAGAATATGATTGAGGGGAGATTTGGAGAAAATGGACAAGTTTATTTTGAAATTGATTTAATTGGTGGGGATGATCTCAGTTTTCCTGTAGAAACAATTTTGGATACAGGATTTACTGAGTTTTTAGCTATGAATAAACAAGATATAGAAAGTCTTGATTGGACTTTTTTAAATCAAGATAAGTTAAGAACGGCTCAAGGAGAAACTGATTTTGATGTTTATTTGGGTAGGGTAATAATAGATAGTCAAGAGTTTGAAGTTCCTGTATTTGCTGGAGATGAGATACAGGAAATTTTATTAGGTTCTCGATGGCTGAAGTTGTTTGTTTTAGTCGCTAATTATGCTGAAGATAGGGTAAGTTTTGAATTGATTTAATTAAACTAAAAAATCACCTTCCCATTTTCCAGCAGTTTCATCAAAAAACAGCAGGATATCTTAATTCTTCAGGTGTTGGTATTTTTTATTAATAGGGAAAAATATTTTTTTATTTTTTCAATTACCTTCTGTACAGAAATATATAGATTCTACTATTAGTTAACCCAAGTATATATAAAAAATATCACGCGACATTATTATTAGGTTGCCCCTTCGTCAGTGCGCTGCACCTTCGTGTGCAGCACTCCATAAAAACCATAAAAAACCATAATAGTTTAGGTATTTGAAACCGATGATAATGATAATGTTTGCGATAAAATATTGAGAATTTCATTAAAATCCATATTTTTGGTAAATGCAATCAGTTGAATATTTTGCGAAATTATCTTTTAGAATTAGTAGAAAGAATGCTAGTTTACAAGTTCTCATCCTATAGCCGTCAGGAGTTAGAAGCAATGTTTGGATTAACAGAATGACAAAAAACTCGATTTTATCAAGAAGTCAAAGAAGAAACAGAGTTAGAAACTAAATTAAAAACCATTCCTAGACTGTTAAATGAGGGGCTAAATGTAGAACAAATTGCGCGTATACTTGAGTTAGATATCGAAGTGGTGCAAACAGAAATCGCAAAGCAAAATAGTAAATAGACATTGGATGAACAAATGTAGGGGCAATAGTCAAAGTTCACTAAAGTAAACTATAGATTGATGGGTATTTTTAGTCATCTTTAGATGACTTTTGCTATGAGACTGGGAATGCATTCCCAGTCGGATCATGGGTTTTACCTAACGCTTCACCGGCGTACCGCAGGGATAAGTCGCGACTTCCTCCCCACCTTCCTTAACAACTGGTTTATCCTTCGCTGCTAAATAATCTTTTTGCAAAGTATCTAACAACTCTCCCCGTCTATCATACAACCGCTTTAAAGGACGAGGTTCGCACTGATTTAACACATAAGCTGTTACCAAAGGCAGCGCAATGGTACTATCGGTATAACAAACTATTGTACTCGGTAACTCATCCGGGTCAATTTTACCCCAACTCACTGCTTCTGCTGGAGTCGCACCCGATAAACCGCCTGTATCTGGACGTGCATCGGTAAACTGCACAAAGAAATCATGTCCCCTTTCTTCTAATCCTAAAACCTCGTGAATTTGCGGTTGGGTTTGTAATAAAAAGTTCTTAGGACTGCCACCACCGAGAATTACAGCCGCGCTTTTACCGTCTGTTTCCCGTGCAGCATAGGCGATCGCCGCAGTTTCATTCACGTCAATAGCTGGATCTAACACCAACTTAGAACCCTCTAACGCCAAAGCTGCCACATTCATCCCTATAGAACTATCACCAGGAGAAGAAGTATAAATCGGTACGCCATATTCATAAGCTGTAGCTAACAAACAGGAATGTTGTACACCTAATTGTTTTTCTACTTCCCGCACATATTTACCCAGCAAATAATGAAATTCAGCCGTTCCCATCCGCTTTTGAAAAGGTTCAGCTTGCAAAATTTTACGGATAAAAGCGTCGGTTTCTAATAAAACATCATAGCCAAAAATAATGTCATAAATACGGATTGTTCCCTCTTCCCGTAGTTTGACATCATCTAAAAACGGACTACCCGCAAACAATTCAAAACCTAAACCATAGTGCATATCATGGTAAAGATTTGCACCAGTGCTGATCATCCAGTCAATGCAACCATGACGAATTAAAGGCGCTAAGGCGGAAACTCCAAAACCTGCTGGTGTCAAAGCACCGGAAAGACTCACCCCCACAGTGACACCAGGTTGAAAGATATCCTGAGTTAGCAGTTGACAAGCTTCTCGTAACCGGGCAGAGTTGTAAGCGGTGAAGTAATTGTTAATTAAATCAACCACACTAATGTCGGCTGACATGGGTATGGGTGCAATTTTTTTACCTGGTTTTTTTGACATTTTTGAGAAATCCTGAAGAGTAAATACACTGAATGTCATGTTATCGCATTCAAATCTAAGGAAGTTGCTAAAATTTTATGTAGCGATATAAATTAGAGTCCATTTTCAAGAGAATACTTCAGGAATCATTCTTTGTATTTCTATGGGAGTAAATCCAAAGGTATATCTCAACCAATATTTGCTGTTATTAAACATAACTAACTTGTTATTAATTATGGCACAAGCGTTAGTGAATCTATCTGAAGGAATTACATCTCAACCGTTATCCATCCCTTAAACTTGCTAATATCTATGCTACCATTGCCTTCTACCTCAATCATCAACAAGAAGTGGAAGTGTATCTACAGCAAAGACAGCAACAAGCACAGGAAATTCGTAAAATAAATGAGGCAAGATTTGATTCCCAAGGGTTGCGTGATAGATTGTTGGCACGGAAAGCAGAACGGGAAGTATGTTGAAACTGCTTGCTGACGAAAATTTTGATAATACTATTGTGAGGGGATAAACTATATATCTATATGATTATAGATTTTATTTTTGTCAAAAAAATAGCCTAGATTTTCAAACCATTTAGGCAAAATCTAGGCAAGGATTAATTAGGGGTTGCTGAGAAAGTCTTTCCGTGAGGGCATAGGAGTCAGGAGTCAGGAGTCAGGAGTCAGGAGGAGATTTGAAAATTTCTTTGCCATCTCTTGAAATCCCAAAAAATGCACACTTTTTCCGGTGTACCCTTCAAAACCCTTGCACTAATTTCTGTGTTTATCAGCCTCTAACCTTTGATACATCAAGGTTTTAGGTTTATTCAGCAAACCCTAATTATTAATTTTGAAATTATATGCCAGGAACCAGACTTGAACTGGTGACACGAGGATTTTCAGTCCTCTGCTCTACCGACTGAGCTATCCCGGCGCGGGCTTTTTTTATGTTCGCCACGATTACTAAATGTAGCAGAGGAAAAAGGATTAGTCAAGGGGTTTCTCAAAAAAAATTTTATTTATTTTTGATAGCAACCGCCAAGATGAGAAAACCGATATATAAAAAGACTTTCACCCCCATCACTTGTCAGCTGTTCCCTATTACCTGCTTCCCGAACTTCACCCCAGCAAAAACAAAGACGAACACCAGGAACTGCACTAGAACGATACTCGGACCAGAGGCCAGGTTAAACACTCCAGAAACCATCATTCCAGCGATGCTACTACAAGAACCAACTATCACCGATAGAATGAGAAAGCGGCTAAAATGGTGACTGATAAGTTTGGCTGTAGCAGCGGGAATGACTAAAAAAGCATTTACTAATAAAACCCCAACAGCTTTAATTGCCACCGCCACGGCTAAAGATAGTAAAATAACAAACCCATAGCGATATAATTGAACAGGAACGCCCTGGACTTGGGCAACATCAGGGTTAAGGGTTAACAAAATTTGCGATCGCAAAGTTGACAATAAAAAAATGCTGCTACCCAACAGCACCAGCAACGTCAAAATTAAATCCGTCCTATCAATAGCCAGAATATCGCCAAATAATACCGCCATCAAATTACCACGATATCCCTCAATCATGCTGCTGAGGATCACACCAATAGCTAATGACCCGGATAGGACTATACTCAGAACACTATCACTAGCTAAATCTGTTTTGTCAATTAAATAGAGGACAACTACACCAAAAATTAAAGTAAATGGCAACAACATCCAATGAGGATTTGTATTTAGTAACACTCCTAATGCTACCCCTACTAAAGCTGCATGACCAACAGCATGACTAAAAAAAGATAACTGGCGCAAAGTCACAAAGCTACCCAGTAAACCGCCCAGTATTCCCATTAATACAGCACCGATAATGGCACGTTGCATGAAGGGGAATTGTAATAAGTTTACCAATTGAGAAAAATTATTAACACCAAACAAAAACCAGTTGCTTTGAACATAAATCAATAAATTCATGTGCAGTCCACGCTGGTCAAGATCCAGGGGGTGTTCATCAGTTTTATTTCCAACTAGGATAATAGGAGAATCACTGCCAAAGCTTTGGATAATTTTCAGCCAATATTCTAGTCTGTTTTGTTGTTCGTC